>NZ_JAHDJT010000023.1 GCF_023661085.1 Wolbachia pipientis | reverse complement strand
TTCACTACTATAATAGGGGTAACGGCGAAGGTTGTCAAGCAGTTTTTTTGTTTCTATTGGGTAGCTTTTCTCTACTGTTGTCTACCAGCTTTCTGTGTAGTGGATCAGTATAAGTTGCTTGCAAATGTAAGTAGCTTATACTTCTATGATGAACAACACAATACTACCAAGAAATTTCTACGAGCGGCCAACCTTAACTGTAGCTGGAGAGTTATTGGGAAAAGTCCTCAAATTTTCTAACTTTAGCGGAATAATAACTGAAGTTGAAGCCTATATAGGAATGGATGACCCGGCTTGTCATGCAGCACGAGGCTATACTGATCGAACCTCGGTAATGTTTGGTATGCCGGGGTTTTCGTACGTATACTTTATATATGGAATGTATTACTGTTTAAACATCGTAACAGAAGCAGAAGGGTTCCCAGCAGCAGTATTGATAAGGGGATTGAAGCTCACTGAACCGCTTGAAGCAAATCTAGGTGGACCAGGAATATTGTGCAAAAGGTTGAGTATTACCAAAGAACACAACAAACAAGACCTCACTATAAGCCACGAATTTTGTGTTTACGAATCTTACCTCAAACCAGATTATATTTGCACCCCAAGAATCGGAATTAATAAAGGTAAAGAGAAATTTTGGCGATTCAAGGTTTTCTAACTTTGATGTTATTCCCGTGCGCAGCACGAGAATAACATGCAAAATACTTTAGTGGAACTTAACAAGTTTATCTATAGTCTTAGTAATGATTCTTGGAGTATCTGGAGAAACTTTTGAGTTAAGCCTATTTAGTTGCTCTATAGCAAATTCACTATTCTCATTTGCTATAAAATCACATAGAATATTTTCTATACCCTTAGTAATGTTTTCATACTTTCTCAAAGGATGATTGTGTGGATATCTATTAATGGTTTTGATGCTGGAGTACTCAACAAAAGCTTGATCCTTAAAAGCAAGTTGTCTCAATTTCTCTTTAAGTTTTGCTTCTTCCTCTTGTGCTAAAAGGCTAGATTTTATTAGTGATTTTATAACCGAATTTATAGCCTGATGCATCTCAGAATGTACTACAACATTAATAGTGTTTTCTTTTGCTATGCAATTATAAATGCTTTTCTCACTTTTTAGCAACTCTATGAACATTCTGCTATTTTGAGAACTTAGCTCCAAATCCTTTTCACTCATAGGAGTTATTATGAAGATGTTCTTATTTACTCTAATGTTATACTGTGGAGAGCCCTCAAAAAGGGAAAACGCTATATCCTTAGATTCAAGTACATTATTGTATGCAGAAAAGAGAGTGTGTGCTATGACGTTGCTTGGCACCTTCATCCCATGTTTACTCAAGTGATGTAATACATTTTCAACATCATGATATGTAAAGCCTGAACTCTTCAGTAAATTAACAACCTCTATGCCGTCATGTTGTTTATACTCTATTCTCACCTCCTCTGTAAAAAGTGTTTTTGCTGCTATGTGCTTATCAAGTACTGTAAAAATTTTGATGAAATTTTCTAAATCTTGTTTGTCAATTAGTTCGATACTAATTAAGTCCTTGCTAACAATTGAAATATTTTGTGTCATTTTTGCTCACTAAAAAACTAACTAAATAAATTGTATTTTTAGTCTATTAAAATTTGTTTAAAATGAGCATACTAGCCCTTCATTCGTGCATCACATGACGGTAAAAGTAAGGAAAATCACATAAAATCATCATATGATACTACACATTCTTCATATTCATCATTGCTGCTTGGGTAAGTTGTTACATCAGTTTTATCATAATTGCTACTTAATATATCATCTAACTTCCCTTCTCTTTCAAGGTCCATCAATTTGTCACATCCAGCAATATGATGTATATAATTGCCATTTTCATCAGTAATAAAAATTTGCGGAACTGTTCTAATGTTATATTTTGACTTTACGTCATTAAACAAATCCGGGCTTTTAAGCACATCGATTTCTTCATATTCCACACCTTTTTTATCCAGCAACTCCTTTGCTCTCTTACAGAACGGACAGTATTGCTTTACGTATATTACAACTTTTCCTTTAGTATTTTTCACAATTTATCTCCGTAGCTTACCAAAATATGGTTATTATATAAGAAACATGTAAAGATATCAAATTGTATGAAAATTATTTATGATTACGAGCAGGGGGTAGGGAATAACGTAGTATTAACTTTCGGAAACTTCGATGGCGTTCATTTAGGGCATGAACTTGCAATTTCTACTCTAAAGAAAATAGCGCAAGAAAGGGGATTACCTTCTGCAATTTTAACTTTTGAGCCCCATCCATCAACAATCTTATTTGGCAGAAACAACTTTAGATTGATAAATCAAGAACGAAAAAAGGAACTGATTAGCAGATATGGCATAGATTACTTATATATTATCAATTTCAATGAAGGCTTTTCTCAAATTAGCTGCAATGACTTCATTAGTAAGGTCTTGATAGGTAGATATAGCGCTAAACACATAGTCATTGGAGAAAGTTGTACTTTTGGTCACAAACGACTGGGTAATACATCGACCCTAAGGGAACATTCTGAAACGTATGGATATTCTTTAACTGAATTAGAACCATTGATAATCGATGGGGAAGTTTGTTCTTCTTCTTCAATCAGAGAGTATTTACAGAAGGGCGAAACAGAGATTGCTAATAAATTGTTCGGCAGACCTTATCAAGTCTCTGGTATTGTAACAAAAGGTGCATGTAGAGGTAGAGAAATAGGATTTCCAACTATAAACATTCCGATAGAAGACTGTATGATAAAACCCAAGTTTGGTACATATTACGCTAAGGCGGCATTTTCTGACAATAATTCAAATTGGCTATACGGAGTAGTCAATATTGGTATGAGGCCTACGTTTAAGGACTTGAAAAAACCCATAGTAGAAATGCATATATTCGATTTTAATAAAAATGTGTACGACTATAAGGTTAATATACAACTTTTAAAATTTATCAGGTCGGAAAAAAGATTCCATAATGTTGACGAATTAACAAAACAGATAAATTATGATATACTTGAAGCTTATCAGTTGAGGACAAATTTATGAAAAAACTATGCTTAATTGTTATACTAATTATGATATTAACTGATCAGATGAGCAAATTGTACATAAACTCATTAATTGATGAAGGAGAGTCAATCGAAGTTGCTAGCTTTATAAAACTAGTTGAAGTATGGAATTCGGGAATTAGTTTTGGAATGTTTAGCACTTTACCATATAGCGATCTCTTTTTTTCAACATTTTCAACACTAATAGTTAGCATACTCGCATACTTGATATACAAATCTAGCGATAAATTAACTTGTTTTGGTTTTTCTCTGATGATTGGTGGGGCAATCGGTAACGTAGTTGACAGGATCTACTGGGGAGCTGTGTATGATTTCATATATTTTCATATTGGCAGTTGGTACTGGCCAGCTTTCAATCTAGCAGATATATATATAGCTTGTGGGATGTTTATATTGCTGTATAAGTGGTACATATATGATAGATTCATTGCTAAACAAAATGAAGAATAAAATTGTTGTTTTGAATTCATAGGTTAGAACAATGCTTTACAAAATTCTTGGCCTTTTTATATTACCTTTATTGTTTTGCACTCATCCAATCTCTCTGAAAGCTGCAAATATAGAACACAGTGTAAGGCACACTAAACTCAGTAATGGGCTAGATATCTATGTTGTACCTAACCACCGAATACCAGCTGTTTTTCATGCAGTAATATATAAAGTTGGGGGAATGGATGATCCAATCGGCAAAGCAGGATTGGCTCACTACTTTGAACACTTAATGTTTGAAACTACAGGAAAGTTTAAAGACATAGAATCCACTATGAGTAGCATTGGAGCGCAATTTAACGCATTTACCACTAGAGAATATACCTGTTACTACGAATTAGTCCTTAAGGACGACTTACCACTAGCAATGGAAGTTGAAGCAGATAGAATGGGCAATTTTAATGTTACTCAAGATAAAATAGATAGAGAAAAAAACATCGTGCTAGAGGAAAGGAAGATGAGGTTTGATAATAATCCTAACAATTTATTATGGGAAGAAATGAATAGTGCATTTTATCGTACTGGCTATGGTAGGTCTGTTATTGGTTGGGAGAGTGATATTAAAACTTACAGTCAGGATGATATAACAAGATTTCATGACAACTATTATCATCCAGGTAATTCAATATTGCTGATTGTTGGTGATGTGGAGTTCGATGAAGTAGTGGAACTAGCAGGAGAAAAATATGGGGAAATTAAAGCTAAGCCTACAATTAGGCATTACCCAAATCAGGATCCAGCACATAATGCAGATCTATCGGTAACTTTAGAAAGCACTGAAGTAAAAGAACCAGTTTTGTATTTTCGTTATCGTGTTCCTTTATTCAAAAGCATGGATGAAACCTTCGCTGTTAATTTAGCAGTTGAAGTATTAGGAGGTGGCAAATCTAGTAAACTATATAAAGATTTGGTTTTAAATAAAGATGTGGCAGTATCAGTATCTGCTTATTATAACAGTTTAGCCTTTAGTGATAGCTACATTGATATTGAAGTAACTCCAAAAAGCGGAATGAAGTTGAACGTTATTGAAAGAGAGCTAGATAATGCTATTAATAACTTTATCTTTGAAGGAGTAACGAATGAGGAGTTGCAAAGTGCAAAGTCTAAATACAAAGCAGCACAGTTTGATAAGCTATCTGATTTAACTAGTATAGCAATGTTTTATATACCGCGCTTAGCACTTGGTATGCCACTTGATGAGATAGATATTTCATATAGTAAAATCAATGATGTTAATTTAGAGAATGTAAACAACAAAATTCGCACCATCTTTTCTACTAACAAATTAGTTGGTCGTTTGCTACCAAAAAGAGATAATAATGAAGATAAGTAAACTTGTATTTATACTTTTTTTCTGTCTAGGCTTTAATTTACAAGCAAGTGGTAACCTAAATATAGAGGAGGTTACTACCCGTAAAGGACTTAAGTTTTTGTTTGTTGAAAATTGCGATTTGCCAAAAGTTTCACTGAATATATCGTTCAAGGATGCAGGCTACGCGTATGAGAACGCGGAAAAACAGGGGCTTACCTGGGTTACTTCTCTTGTAGTTCAAGAAGGGGCAGGAAAAAATGATGCCAAAGATTTTGCAAAAAAGCTTGAAGATAAAGGGATTAGTTTAGATTTTATTGCCGATTTAGAAGCATTTAGAATTTCATTAAATACTTTGTCTGAGAATTTAGAGGATGCAATTTCACTACTGAGCGATGCTATAGTGCGTCCTAAAGTTGACTCTAAAGGATTGAATAGAGTTTTCGAAAAAGCAAAAGTTACTTTTAATAATCTTGAAAAAAATCCTTATTTTGTTGCTAGAAAAGAACTAGAGACGTTGTTGTTTAAAAAACATCCTTACTCACAAAGTGGATATGGAACTCTTGGTGCTGTAATGAGCGTCACTAGAGATGATGTTTTAACATACATAAAGCGCAATTTTGCTAAAGACAACATGGTTATTAGTGTTGTTGGTTGCACAACAAAAGAAGAAATTAGTACGCTACTGGATAAATATTTATCTAAATTACCATCAAAAAGATCAAAAGTTAAAAAAATACCTGTAAAAAATGATTTTGGCCCTGCAGAAAGTAAGAACATTTTTATGGATATACCGCAGATTGTGATACTTTTTGCTCAAAAAGGTATAGCATATGAAGACCCCAACTATTATAACGCTAGTGTTTTAATTAATGCGCTTGGTGGTATGGGGCTAAACTCAATACTAATGAAAGAATTGAGACAAAATCTGGGTATTACTTATGGTATTAGTGCAAGTGTTGTTCCCAAAAAACATGGAAGTACTGTAGCTGGACTTATGAGTACTGATAGCTCTACTGCTAGCAAAGCTATATCAGCAGTGAAAGATACTTTGAGTAGGGTAAAAAAGGAAGGAATTGATGAGCAATTGTTCAAGGATACAAAAACCAGTTTAGTAAATAACCTTACCTTTTTACTATCCAATAATACAAATACAGCAATACTGCTAGATGATACGCAGATAAATGATCGTGATGTTAATCGTATAAATAATTATGCGAATATCATTAATGACGTTAAGTTAGAGGAAATAAACAAATTGGCAAGTTCTTTGCTAGATCCTGAAAATTTATTTTTTGTTGAAGTTGGTAGAAATGTCCAAAGTAAATAATCACTATAATATAAATAAATTTTTAATTATATTTCTTCACAATTTTAAGTATGTAGCTAATTTCAACGTTTAGGTGAAAAACAATACGAAAGGTACTACGGAAAGGAATAAAAGAACTCCGATTACTTTGTTAAATCCTTTGATAACAATATTTTCTGCTATCAACACAGGCATGTTAATGACTGTCAAGTTGATCTATATCACAAGTCAACAAATAGGCATGGTAGGTATAATGCTCGGTAACATTGGCGCAGGTGTTTTTTTTAGCTCAACGTCCCTGATGTCAAGTTTATACTCTTTTTTTAACTATTTTAGAGAAAAGAGTCTATATGAAAAGTTTAACTACGAGAAGACATTAGAAGCAAAAAGAAAAGATAATCATAGAATTCAAGGCATCTGTCTAAACATTCTGTGTGATATATTATTTTTAACTAGTGCTGCAGTTTCCATTGCTTTATTTAGCAATCCCGTAGCTCTTTTTGCTACTGCGCCTCTCGTTACACTGGGTTGTGTAGTGATGGTTGGTAACATAACTAACTCCGTTTACCGTCAAGTTAAAGACTTTAAAAATCATCTTTCACAATTTTCAAAAGAGGAACAGAAAGAGCTGTACAAAGAGATGAAAAAAGAAATAAACTCATCACGTCTTTATAGGATTATGGCAAAAACTCTACCTGAAACGGTAGTACTAGCAAAATTGCATGCTAATGCAGAAAATAAAGAAAGGCGGAAAGAGGTTCAGCATTTAGAGGAAATGCTGAAAGAATGTAATCGAAAATCAACAGATAGTGATATAGCTGATAAAAGTAACAAAACTACTAAAATGAGAAAAGAAGAACACATTAAACGAAAAAGCTCCAATCCTGAAGCTCCAACACACCTTTCTTTAGGTAAAAATATGATTGAAGAAAGAGAAAAAGGAAGCAATACTCCACGGTCTCTCTAGTTTGCTATCTTAGCTGCTATTAATCTCACTGCTTCCACGTAGCACTTATGTTCCTCAGCTAGAATACGTTCTGAAAGGCTTTGAATGTTATCGTTTGGTAACACTGGTACAGCAGCTTGAGCGATTATAGCTCCAGCATCAACCTCAGGAGTGACGTAATGTACGGTACAGCCTGTAATTTTTACACCTGCTTTCAGAGCTTGCTCTTGAGCATTGAGACCCTTAAAAGATGGAAGTAAAGAGGGATGAATATTTATAACCTTGTCGTGCCATTTATTCAGAAAGTCAGCTTTGAGAATTCTCATAAACCCTGCAAGGCAAACCAAATCAACCTTATGTTGAACGAGTATTTCGTGAATTTTATTAGCATCAAGTGGTTTACTTTCAACAACAAATGCTGAGATTCCTGCTTGCTTTGCTATTTTCAGGCCAGCAGCCTCACCATTATCTGTGATAATGCACACAACTTCTGCAGGAAAACTGCGATCTTGACATGCTTTTATCAATGACTGCATGTTTGACCCTCTGCCTGAGATGAGTATTCCGAGCTTTATTTTTTTCATTGTAGCACAGTTAGTTTAGTGTGAAATTTAATATTAACAAAATAGCTCAAAAGGAAAACCTATTTTATAGTGAAAAGGGTGCGTACAGCTTTTTCCGTTATAAGTGAACCTTCTAATTTTAGGTTTCGCTGGACAGCATTCAGCTAAAATTAGCTCTGATGTTGAAGCATCTGGGCGGAATGCTAATATAGGCATGCATTTTTGTAATCGCGTTATTATTTATTTAACAAAGTATTAGTATAATCTATTCACTGGATTAAACGGAGAAAATTTAATGAGCAAATTACCACACAACGCAAAAATAAGTAAATCTCAGGTTACTCAGTGGGAGGTAATAAAAAATTGTGAATATGCTGATAATTGCCTGTCAAAAATAGTAAATCTATATGTGATTAAAATGGCTCGGCTGTCAGATTTTTATGCGAGTGATGAACCTGAAATCAACACCATCCTGGCAAGAGTAAGTGTGACAAGTGAAAATGTATTTTTAAATAAGGCGGCTGCTATTGAAATTATGGAAGATATTTTTCCACACAAATTCAACAGTAAGAAAAAAAACAACATATCGAGGTTGGAAGATTTGTACAATTACTTATGCTCTGTTGTTGGCAATAGCCTTCCAAAAGAAATGCTTGAGAGCCTAGTAAGAGAGTATAAGGATGCTGTTAACTTATTTAAGGCAATTACCTGATTGAACGCAGCGTTTCCAAGACTCTATTCTCCATTTCAGAAACGCCGCTTTCAAGACTTTTATCTATCAAATATATGGTAGACAGGTAAGTTTGCCGTTTTTTTACAACATTGATAGTTAAAGTGCCAGGAGTGATTGTAACTGAATTTGCAAACAATGTGATACTTTTGTCGTTATGCCCTTTACACTTCTTTAGGACGGTGATTGGTTCAAGTTTAAGCTCAGCCTGTAGCACTTTTTTTGTTACATAAATACTCGATAGAATGACTTGGTATATCAACCACGGTATATAACTTACCAGCAACTTACAAAATGACAATCTACTCGTACCATTTAGGATTTGACTGAAGGTACTTTCAGCATCTATCAATCGTTTAAAGATAAACAACGTGAATATAGAGGAAAATACCCCACAAAAAACAAAAAACGGCTCAAAATAACCAGACAATACAGTCCATAGAAAAAACAGTATTATAAAAGACAGAGAAAAAAATTTGATTTTTTGCCTAAGATTCATGATCTGCAGTATAGCTCAAGTGATTTTTTTAGGAAAGATAATAATGGTCCTACCCCTATAAATTTATATCCTGTGCCCTGAGGAAATGTTCAGTAAACTCTGTCAAGTTGAAAGATAGGGGGTATTAAATTCTTGACTTTTTTGTTAAAATATGCAATAATTGAACTAGACAGGAGAAAATTATGAAACAAGGAAAGCTTGCAGAAATACTTAAAGAAGTAAACGCTCTTCCGCATTTGAGTGCGGATAATATAATCGAGCAAATAAAAACTAAGCTACAAGAAGAAGATAAAGAAACATACGAAAAATGGGAAAAAAAGGATTTTCATGTTAATTGCCCTTTTGCTGAACTTATTACCAATAACTATGGAGTTACAACACAAAACACATTGCTGAATATTGCTGTTGCAAATAACTATTTAAATGTAATGAATACTGTAATTGAGAGGAAAGCAAACGTTAATGAAGCACCTTGTGGGTGGACTCCTTTGCATTTTGCTGTTCTCAATAACCACATAGATATAGTAGATATTTTGATTAAAAATAAAGCAAATATTAATGCAAAATCTAATGGTGGATGGACTCCTTTGCTTATTGCCTACAAAAACGGCTATATGAGTATAGTAAAAACTCTATTGGAAAAAGAAGCAGATCGTAGTGATATACAACTCCTCGAGCAAGCAGAAAAAAAACAACTTATAAAAAATGCAATTGTAAAAGGTATTATAGTAGGTTCTATAATTGCAGCGGTAGTTGCTGCTGCACTCACATTTGCTACTACTTTACCTATACCAACAATGATTGGACTAGTTGCAGGATCTGCGCTTATAGCAAGTACTGTTGTTGGTGCTGGCATATATATGATGTCAAAGTCTAAAACTGAAGTGGGGATAGATAAGGATGCAGAACAGGTTGCATCTGGGAATATGCCAAAAGTATCTGCCTAATTTCGTCATTCCGTTGCTATAACACTCTCTTCATCCTTCAAAAAGGTCATCATTCCTCACCTTGATAAAAAGCTACGCTCTGCATAAGCGAAGTCACTTAATTTTTACATATCTATTGTAAAGTAAAGAAGCTAGAACGGGAACGAAAATGTTAGCTGAAGCGTGGACTTTACTGATACTTACACTACTTGAAACTATACTTAACGTAGACAATTTAATCTTTATTTCTCTAGCGATAGATAAGGTACCAACTACGCTGAAAGAAAGGGTACGCCTTATATGTCTTGGACTAGCGCTACTGATGCGTTTTGTGACACTGTTTTTTACATCGCATATATTGTCAATGCAAAAACCTATATTTCACGCTATATCGCTTGACATCTCAGTAAAAGATCTACTTATGATAGCGGGAGGATTATTTCTCATTGTTAAAAGCTCTATAGAGCTATGGAATAACATTTTCTTATGCAAGCAAACCGAAAAAAAAGTAGATATCAAATCGCAATTGTTTTCAGTTGTACTGCAAATCATATTAATAGACTTAATTTTTTCGGTCGATTCTTTATTGACCGCTATAGCATTAACTCACAACATGATAATAATTGCTGTGGCATATACGTTTTCCATACTAGCGATGATATTTTTATCAAGTCATACCGCTCAGTTAATTAAATCTAGCCCTAGCTTAAAAACAATCGCCATTCTATTTATTTTATTTGTTGGTACATATCTAATACTTGAAGGACTTCATATAGAATTACCGAAAGAATACTTATATTCTTCATTGATATTCGCATTGCTTGTGGAAGCTATAAGCAAAATAAAGAAAACGTAGCAGTTGTACAGTCCCAGAATGTGATTTTTTCTCATACTTTATCATACCTGGAACTGTACAAGAGAAGGAAAGTATAGGAAATTTTTGCGTTTTATAGCCCTTCTTAAATCTAGTAAATAAAATGCTTGTGCTTTGCCTATACTAAAGTAGAATTAAACTTTACTAAATAGTTTTTATGCTTGATAGAATGCACGAAGAGTGCGGAGTATTTGGTATAAGCTACAATAAAAACGCTGCTTTTAACTCCATACTAGGTCTTCATGCTTTACAGCATAGGGGCCAGGAGTCTTTTGGTGTAGTGACAGGTTATAACGGTAAGTTGCACTCTTATCATTTTCAAGGTCAAGTGAGCAGTGTGTTTGATGACGTAGATGCAATAAAGAAATCCTTGCCTGGAGATTATGCAATAGGCCACGTTCGATACTCAACAAGTGGCAGTAAAGTTGGAGCGCAGCCCATGCTTGGCAAAGGCAGCAAGTTTGGGGATTTTGCTATAGCACATAATGGTAATTTAATTAATATTTCTCCGATACGCGAGCAATTAATTAAACAGGGGTGCGTTTTTCAATCGGATATCGATACAGAAGTGGTAGTACGTTTGGTAGAAACTAATACAAAGAATAACTTTTTAGAGAGTTTTATATGTTCATTAAAGCAGATACAAGGCGCTTATTCCTTTGTTGCAATCAACCAAGAGATGGTTATTGGAGTGCGTGATCCAGCAGGAATCAGACCCCTTGTTTTAGGAAAGTTAAACGGCTCTTACATGCTTGCATCTGAGACTTGTGCTTTTGATATAGTAAATGCAGAATTTATTAGAGAAATAGAACCAGGTGAATTAGTCACTATTGATCGTAATGGCCACCTAACTTCAGCATTTCCTTTTGCGCAGCAAAAGTCGAGCTTTTGTATTTTTGAATATGTATATTTCTCAAGACCAGATAGCATAATGGAAGGTAGGTCTATATACGATATGAGAAAAGAAATAGGGAAAACGCTCGCAGAGGAGAGTCCACCAAAAAACAATGTGGATATGATTGTACCAATACCTGATTCTGGAATACCTGCAGCCATTGGATATGCAAAGCATTCAGGGTTACCTATGGAGCTGGGAATAATTCGTAATCATTATATAGGAAGAACTTTTATACAACCAACTGCTGGAGTGCGTAAAGTCAGAATAAAGTTAAAATTCAACGCTAATAAGCACATTCTAAAGGGTAAAAACATAGTTTTAATAGATGACAGTATAGTACGTGGCAGTACACTCAGAAGCATAATAGTTATGTTAAAAGATGCAGAAGTAAGAGAAATTCACTTAAAAATTTCGAGTCCACCAATTAAGTACTCTTGCTTTTATGGAATTGACACACCAGAGCGCAAAGATTTAATTGCTGCAAATCAATCTATAAAGGAAATAAAGGCAAGTATAGGGGTGAATAGTTTGACCTTCCTAAGTATTGATGGGCTATATCAGGCTGTTAAGGAAGAGAAACGCAATAACATAGCACCGCAATACTGCGATGCTTGTTTCACTGGTGATTATCCAATTGGTGAATGTTAATACCAACTACTTGTATGACATCCTCCTGTCATCCCAGCGCCATCTTCTTGTCATCCAAGTAGCTGACACTGGGATCCAGGATACTACTTTAGTAATAAA
>NZ_JAHDJT010000022.1 GCF_023661085.1 Wolbachia pipientis | reverse complement strand
AAGTTTTCTTGTCATTTTAACCTGTACAGATTGGGAAGTTAAACAAATAGCTTCACTATTATGATAGGAGTAACGGCGAAAGTTGTCAAGTAGTTTTTTTCGTTTTTATCGGATGACGTTATAGCTTTTTTCCACTGTCGTCTACCAGCTTTCTGTGTAGTGGGAATTGATATCAATAATACCAAAATAAAGGCTAGTGGACTAGTTTTGTTTTAAACCAAATTCGGTACTTTAAACTGAACGTTTTCAGTAACACCACCTGGCATAACTGAAACTTTTATGTTCATGTGTGTTTTTAGGTAGTCTATTAGCCCATCAACCAATATATCAGGAGCAGAAGCACCTGCGGTGATTCCTATCTTTTCCACACCCTGCAGCCAGCTTTTGTTCACACAGTTGTAATTATCAATCAAATAGGCTCTCTTCCCTCTAGCGATGCATAGATCCAATAAGCGATTTGAATTCGAACTATTTTTACTTCCTACAATTAACACTATGTCTACGACTTCAGCTAGTTTTTTAACAGCATTCTGCCTGTTTTGTGTTGCGTAGCATATATCTTTTAAATTAGGACCTGTGATGCTTGGAAACCTAAGCTTTAGAGCAGCGATAATTTCGCTGGTATCGTCGACGCTTAGCGTAGTTTGCGTAACATAAGACAAATTGCCTGGATCTTTAACTTTTAAATTGCGTACATCTTCTACGGTTTGCACTAAAGTGATAGGATCGTCCACTCTTCCTCTAATTCCCTTAACTTCTGGGTGATTTTCGTGCCCAATCAGAATTAATTCTCTACCGCTGTCCTCATACCTTTTCGCTTCTTTATGTACTTTACTGACCAGAGAGCATGTTGCATCAATCACTTGAATACCCTTTCTTTTTGCCTCTTCTTCAATGCTTTTTGACACTCCATGTGCACTGAAAATCAATATTCCCCCATTATCTTCAATGTCCTCAATACTGCTTACAAAAACCACGCCTTGTTTCCTAAAGTCTTCTACTATATATTTGTTGTGAACGATTTCGTGCAGCACATAAACTTGGCGCTTGTTCTTGTATTTTTCTAAAGTGATAGCCAATATGTCTACAGCTCTTTTGACTCCTGCGCAAAAACCGCGTGGTTCAGCTAAGATAATTTCCATTTTTTTCAAGTCAAATAAATATGCAAGCGTTACTGAGAAATAAGCTCCGCTCACTATGTTTTATAGTACCATTGTTTATGTTTTATATAATAATTATTTTTCGTATGTTCTCTTTAACATTTGATCAGCTTGCTGCTTCAGAAGACTTAAAAAAAAGTAATATAGCACATAGACAGCCTGATATTTTGGATAGAAATGGGGTGATGATAGCAACAAATGTGCCAACAACATCACTGTATATAGATTCAACCAGAGTAAAGAATCCAGAAAGTATAGCAGCACAGTTGTGCTCTATTTTGGATGACCTTGAATACGAAGATTTATATAAAATACTTACCTCGAAAAAGAAATTTGCTTGGATAAAGCGGCATTTAACTCCGCGAGAGTTATTAGCAATAAAAAACGCCGGCGTGCCAGGAGTAAACTTTTATGGTGATGTAAAGCGCATATACCCTCACAATAATTTGTTTGCACACGTGCTTGGCTACACCGACATAGATGGCAAAGGCATTGCCGGAGTTGAGGCATACATAAGTAACCAGCATCATGACACTACCAGTAGACACGTTCAACTATCCTTAGATACGCGAGTACAAAGCATAGTACATCAGGAACTCACTAAAGCCGTGAGCAGATATCAGGCGCTTGGTGGAGCAGGAATTGTTTTAAGTGTAAAAGATAGTGAAGTCATTTCGATAGTCAGTCTGCCCGACTTTAATTCTAACCTGCAGAGTAAGGCAAAAGATATACAAAAGTTTAATCGCGCCAGTCTTGGAGTGTACGAGATGGGATCGGTGATAAAATTCTTTACAATAGCAGCAGCGCTCGATGCGAATGTTGTAAAAACTGATGATTTATATGACATATCAAAGCCAATCACCATTGGGAAATATGAAATTCAGGATTTTCATGAGTTCAAAATTCCAAAAGTTACTGTGCGAGATATATTTGTAAAATCGTCCAACATTGGTGCAGCAAAAATTGCAGCCAAACTAGGTATTGAGAAACAGGTAGAGTATTTTAAGGCTATGAAGCTATTCTCTCCTTTGAGAATAGAAGTGCCAGAAAAATCCATACCGATAGTTCCGGATAAATGGAGTGAAAGCACTTTAATAACAGCGTCTTACGGTTATGGAATAGCTATAACCCCTATGCATATTGCACAAACTGCAGCCGCACTAGTCAACGATGGGATATTTCATAACGCAACTTTGATATTGAACAAAAAAGGTATAGGGGAGCAGATTGTTGCAGAAAGCACTTCCAGAGAGGTAAGAAAATTGTTACGTGCAGCAGTAACAGATGGAACGGGAAGGAGAGCTAACATAAAAGCATATGCGATAGGAGGTAAAACTGGATCAGCAGAAAAAGTTGTAAATGGTAAATATGACAAAGATGCAAACATAGCATCGTTTTTAGGAGTGCTGACTACGCTTGACCCAAGATATATAGTACTGATTGTTATTGATGAACCTCAGGGCCGGTATCACACCGGAGGAATAACCGCTGCACCTGTGGCCAAGAGCATTATAAGTAAAATAGCACCTATACTGAACGTTACACCTGAGATGTAGAAACTAATATTTCTTTATCAAGAGTTTAAGCTTATGATCTTGATTGTTTCCATCAATGCAAAGAAGCCCATCTTTTGTTATGTTACAATTTTTAGGAGAGATATCAAAATCGATTTTTTTGCCACTTCTATCTACACTAAGGCAAATTCTCGGCTCCAAATAGCTAATTATACTAGCCTCAAACTCTTTCGCTACCTTACCGTCCGGAGAAACCAAGTTAAACTTCCAGATAGCGCTTGGATCGATATTTCCTGTGTAACTACCGCACTCATCACCTGCGCAGTATGAACTCTCAATTATGTAACCTCCACTGGGAATATCTATAAGAAAACCCCACAAATCATCTGACATACGAAATACCTTAATATTTACTGTTTATAAAAAACTATAATACTTTTTAAGTATACTAGTTATGATACGCTTAAAGATATAAAGTTTCAACAGTTAATTGTGTAAAAAGTCTGCTTATACCAATTTCCACTCTTACTACACAAAAAGCGGATGGACAACAGTGAAAAAAGCTATAACATCATCCAACAAAAACAAAAAAACTACTTGACAACCCTCGCCGTTACCCTTATAATGATACTGAAGCTATTTATCTTCGCAATCTGTGCAGGTTAATGACAAAAAGCTTAGGGTATTTGGCGTCTCATGTTTAAATTTTTGCACTATGTGCACCTTATGTCTTTATTAATTTTACCTAGACTTCTAGGTTTTTGCCTATACAAGCTGAAACGCGCTTATAAGTCACTTAAGACAATATAGAACGTCAAATAGAACAAGGGAGAATTTGAATACTAGCTGCTCTGGGTTTCTTTTGCTTTTTTCGCTTGGTAAATTTCTTAAATATTTATTGCTAAAGTAGTATCCAGGACCCTATTGGATGACAAAAAAAGGAGGCACTGGAATGACAGAAAAAGGACTACTTGGATGACATTATAGGAACTGGGGTGACAAGAAAGGGCTACACATACTGTAATTACCGTTGAATGGTGAAGAGACACAAACCGCAGAGAGAGCCATGGAAAGCATGCTACTTTTAATCTATGTAAAATTACCAAGGATTATGAAGAAGATACACCGTTTTGGTTTGTATGAAAATTATTGTTGACTTACGTACAATTAGAGAACTAAAAATAATTACCTTTTTCTGCTTACGTGCAAGAGACCTATTACATTAGTAGCTCTTCACTAAGTCTACTAATGCAGCGATATTTTCAACTGGAGTATCAGGAAGCACTCCATGTCCAAGATTAAATATGAAAGGTAAATCCCTAAAGCAATCTATTATACGCTTCGCTTCTTCAATTGCTTTAGCTTTGTTGCATGCCAAAAGACTAGGATTGAGGTTTCCTTGCAGAGGAACTTTCAGGTTTTCTTTTGCCCATTCTATTGGAATGTCATAATCTATACTCACTGCTGATACACCCGTTTGGTCACAGTAATCCTTATAGAAACTTCCGGCAGATCTTGGAAAGCCTATTATCGGAAAACCTGGGAACCTATTCCTTATCGCTAAGGTAATCTTCTCTGTCGGCTCAATAACATATTTCTTAAATAGCTCTTTCGACAACGCTCCGGCATTACTGTCAAACAACTGTATAACATCTGCTCCAAACTCTATTTGCTTAATCAGATAGACGATCGTTGCCTCCGTTATCCGCTTGATTACCCTTTCCAAGCTTGAGGGACAGAAGTTCAGCACTTTAGAAAAAGTTTTACTGCTTCCACCTTCTATGATGTACGAAGCAACTGTCCACGGACCTCCAGCAAACCCTATGAGAGACTTTTCCTCTGGCAAACAACCTCGTACTTCCTTTATAGCGTTTAGAATTGGCAGGGCCTTAGTTTCAATTTCTTGTGGACTTCCCAGCTCTTTAAAATCTTCCACGGGCCTTATCACTGGACCTACGCCGCGCATGAAGTTCACATTACAGCCCAGAGCATCAGCCACTATTAAAATGTCAGAGAAGATTATTGCTGCATCCATGTCAAATCTTGCAATTGGTTGCAGTGTTAGCTCTACCACCAAATCTGTGCTATAACACATCTCTATAAAATTATTTGCGTTTTTTACCGCCCTGCGGTACTCAGGGAGAGATCTGCCTGCCTGGCGCATCAGCCAAATTGGTGTCTCCTTACCCTGTCTGCCCTCACTTATGGTCCTTGCTACTATTGTTTTACTGTTTCCTGGTTTAATTAAACTGTCTTCTTTCATATAGTAAAGTATAACAGTAGTAATAGTTTTATCAATGGTCTGTTATTAACTTAAAATTCTATGAAGATTCTTATTGTCTGACTTGTGGATAAGTATGTTAGTAACTTTCATATGTTATTGATTTTCTGTAGTAACTTATGTGTATAAGTGGAATGTTCAGATTGTTAGTAATTTTCCCTTATGGAAAAGGTTTTCCCGTTGTGTGCTGTTATATAATTATGTGTACACCAGTGAAAAAGTTGTTGATCAATTGTTAGTATCCAGTATCAACAGATAATCCACAAATTAATTTGACATTATTCACATGCTTATTAAACATTTAACAACAGTTTTCTTGGTAAACCTGATTCAAAAATATTTTTACCATTAGTAGGAAGCAAGTTGAGTAAAAAAGGAACTTTTATAAAACGAGTAGCGTACAGAATTTTTCTGTTTCTTTTCAAAAGGGCTCGTATGCTGAGGGAGTGCGCAACTGAAGCACTAATGAAGGATTTACCGGATCTTAATATATTCAATGGTCTAATAAAATTCCATGACTGCAATATAACTGATGTGATGACTCCACGTACAGAAATATATGCAGTGGACATTGAATCGAGTAGGTATGAGGTAATGAAGAAAATAAAAAATATTCGTCACACTAAGGTGTTAATTTATAAAAATGATTTTGATAATGTGATAGGTTTTTTCTATGTAAAAGATGTTATCCTAAGCGAAGACGAAGGTTTTAGCCTAAGGGAACTTGCACAAAACGTAATATTCGTACCACCCTCAATGAAGACTACCAGCCTTTTCGTTAAGATGAAATCTTCCAGATCGTATTTGGCTGTTGTGCTGGATGAATATGGTGGAACTGATGGCTTAATTTCAGTAACTGATCTTGTGGAAGAATTGGTGTCAAATATTAACAGTGGAAGTGAACCTTCTGAGTATGCAATTGTAAAGTTATCTCAGAGTAGGTTTGAGATATCAGCTAGGACTCTGATAAAGGACATAGAGGAAAATCTAAAAATAGAATTACGCAGC
This sequence comes from Wolbachia pipientis, assembly GCF_023661085.1. Lineage (GTDB taxonomy): Bacteria > Pseudomonadota > Alphaproteobacteria > Rickettsiales > Anaplasmataceae > Wolbachia. Next base: position 6,457 of record NZ_JAHDJT010000022.1, on the reverse strand, counting down.
CCCGAGGAGGATTATGCCACACTTGGTGGGTTAATTCTTTCAGTTGCTGGCAAGGTACCCTCTGTAGGTGAAGTTGTTAAGTACAAAAATGGTGTGAAATTCGTTGTTAAGAATGCAAGTGAGAGATATATTGATAAGGTAATATTAGACTTGAGTGATTACAGAAACTAGATCTCTTGCATAGCCTACTTTCTGATTTTGCGTCAAAACTTGCTTACGCTTCTTAAGTATTCTGCGGTGCTCATCTGCGTTTCTCCTGAAAATTCCCTACCATAAATTGGTTATGAAAGAGATCTATTGATATTCCTCGTGAGGAAGTGTTTTGCCTTTAGGTAAAGAGGTCTACAATATTTATATGCATAGCGCGATACGTACTTTAGATAAGTGCGCTTAGCCCAGATCCAAGGTGCTGTGGAAAGTTTCAATTTTCGCGTTAACGCTTGTAGATGCTTTTACAAAGTGTGGAATCGCTTTAAGTCAAAGTTAAGCCTATTTCCAACAAGTTGTTTTCACAAGTACAGTGTATTTTAGCATTGTAGTGCTCCAGCAGTAAGTAGGTCATGTAGATGCTAATATCTTTTGTATTTAGGTTGTCATCTCTTTTCTTGCTTAATTTCTCCACTAATGATTTACTTAGGGGCCTGTGTTCACTCGAAACTTGCATAGTTAATAGAGTTTTGTCTTTCTCCTGGCTTAATAAAACAGACATCCGTTCAACTTCTGCTACTGCGCTGGCTATGGTTATTACCATATTGGAAATTATTTTGTTTATCTTTTCAATTAAACTTACTTTGCATTTCACAAAATATGCATCTGTTTTCCACGTGAGTTTTATTTTTTTTTTAGTAGATAGTTCTCGATATTCAGCTTGGTTCGGTCAAAGCTGCGGTTATCTGCTGAAGAAGAGTATGCCTGTTTCATAACTTTGTGTTTGTGCATTAAATCATCAGAACTTTCCCTAAGCAATGACAATGCTTCCTTCCACGAGCCAGCGTCGTTCTTGTCGCTTGCCTCAAGCTCTTCTAAGGCAAACATTATCCCATTCATAGAGTTAGCAAAGTCATGAAGTAGTCGTCCTGATAGTAGCTCTGTTATCAACAACACGTTTTTGCTCATTAGACAATTGTAAATGATTTAGGTTAACCTATATCGGTAGACATATGATAGTCAATTGAGAGAAAGTTTCGTTGTACTTTTTGTGCCAGGTTATTAATATAGCATTAATAATCGTAAAATTTGTGTAAAGATTATGAGTACTTATGCTAAATCAGGAGTAGATCTTAAGCTGTATAATAAGCTAATAAAAGAGGTCAACCTTATAGTTGGGAAAACTAAAAAAAAGGAAGAGGTTATTAGCGAAGAAGGTTCATTTTCCGCGCTGTTCGATTTTTCTGCGCTGAGTAAAAAATATGACCACCCAGTACTTGTTTCTTCAACTGACGGGGTGGGTACAAAGCTGTTGATAGCTCAAGAAGTAAACAAACATGATACTATAGGCGTAGATCTAGTTGCAATGTGTGTGAATGATTTGCTTGCGCAAGGAGCAACACCTTTATTTTTCCTTGATTATTTCGCAACAGGTACTTTAAGTAAAGGTGTTTTATTATCCGTAGTTCAGGGTATTGCAGAAGGATGTAAACAGACCAATATGGCATTAGTTGGTGGAGAAACCGCAGAGATGCCTGGAATGTATAGTAATAATCACTATGACCTTGCAGGATTTGTGGTTGGAGTGGTCGATAAAAGTAAGATCCTTCCAAAATGCAACGCTATGAGAGAAGGTGACTGTATAGTTGGCTTAGAGTCAAGTGGAATTCACTCAAATGGGTTTTCTTTGGTGCGACATATTTTTAAAAGTTTAGGCATAAATTATAATGATTTATCTCCATGGAATAATAAAACCTGGGGTGAAATACTACTCGAACCAACAAAAATATACGTTGATTCTTTATTGCCTATTATGTCGCAGGTAAAGGGTATTGCACACATCACAGGTGGTGGCTTGGTAGATAATGTTCCACGGGTTCTCCCAGAAGTTTTGTTTGCCGACATAGACATTGGTTCTTGGGAATGGCCAGATATATTTTTGTGGTTGATAAAAGAGGGTAAAGTAGAGAAGAGGGAAATGTTAAGAACATTCAATTGTGGTATTGGTATGGTATTGATTGTAGATCCTGAAAATATGCAAAGTGTAAAAAATCATTTCCAAAAACGTGGAGAAAAAATTGAAATTATAGGAAAGCTTCATAAGAAGTGTAAACCACCACCTAATGAAGTAGCGCCTTAGTTAAACTAACTTTACTGACAACCTTTCTGCAACTTCTAAATATGCTTCCTTTAGGTTTCCTAAACTTAAACGGAAGACATCTTTATCTAGTTTTTTGTGAGTACTATTATCCCATAAACTGCAATTGTCGGGGCTGATCTCATCAGCTAGGATGATCTTTGTTCTATCGCTCATTAACCTGCCAAATTCTAATTTGAGGTCAACTAAATCTATTCCTGCATTTAAAAATAAGTCAATTAGAATTGTATTGATTTTTGAGGTTGTAGTTTTAACCTCTTCCATTTCTTCACGAGATAACCAGCCAAAATATAGTACATGGTTTTCATTTACCATTGGATCAGCCAGATTGTCATCTTTATAGAAAAATTCGATTATAGGAGATGTAAGCTTCTCGCCTTCTTTTACGTTAAAACGTTTGCAAAAACTACCGGCTGCGGTATTTCTCACTACTATTTCAAGAGGTATAATCTCTAGTTTTTTAACTAGCTGCTCTCTTTCATTCAGAGTTTTTATAAAGTGCGTGCCAATTCCTGCTTTCTCAAGTTTTTCCATGATAAAAGCGCTAATGAAGTTGTTGATTATTCCCTTACCCTCAATAACTTCATATTTTTCTTTATTGAAAGCTGTGACGTCATCTTTAAAGTGCTGTATAACAGTTAACGGATCTTTAGCTTTAATAATAGATTTTGCTTTACCTTCGTATATTATTTTGTCTGGCAACATATTTGATTTAACTATATATTGTAGATATTACATCAATTCACTGCCTAAGTTTACTATAAATTTGCAAAGATGTTCAATGTTACAATATTAACCATATTCCCAGAGATGTTTCCTGGATTTTTGAACTATTCCCTTGCTGGAAAAGCGTTAGAAAAGAAAATATGGAATCTTGAAGTGGTAAATATTCGTTCCTTTGCTAAAGATAAACACTCAACGGTAGACGATGTTTCATATGGAGGCGGAGCAGGAATGATTATGCGCCCTGATGTTACTGGTAATGCAATTGATAGTGTGCTTACCGCTCATAAGGATACTAAATTTATTTATGTGACTCCATCTGGCGCGAGATTTAATCAAAGCATTGCAAAAGAGCTGATAGGATTCACTCATATAACAATATTGTGTGGTCGATTTGAGGGTATTGACCAAAGAGTAGTTGATGAGTATACTCCTTATGAGTTAAGTATCGGAGATTATGTACTTTCAGGAGGCGAGCCGGCTGCGATGGTAGTTCTTGACGCATGTGTTAGGCTTCTTCCTGGTGTAGTGAGTAATTCTGATAATATTGCTGAAGAAAGTTTTAGTTATGGTGGTGGTATGCTTGAGTACCCTCAATATACTAAGCCTAAGCAGTGGAGAGAACATAAAGTGCCTGAGGTTCTGTTATCTGGTAATCACAAAAAAATAAGTGATTGGAGGCGGGAACAGTCTCAAGCTATAACAAAAAGGCGCAGACCTGAATTATTAGATGGAGATATAAATGACAAATTTACTTGAAAAGTTCAATAAGCAACAAATGCAAGTGTTAGCTAAAGAATTGCCAGAGTTTCGTCCTGGTGATGATTTGAAGGTCACTTTTAAAGTGGTTGACGGTGCAAGCGAACGTGTGCAAATATTTGAAGGTGTGTGTATATCAAAAAGAAATCGTGGATTACATTCTTCTTTTGCGGTTAGAAAAGTGAGTCATGGAGAAAGTATAGTATCACAATTTTTTGTTTATTCTCCTGCGTTAGTTTCAGTGCAAGTGACAAGAAGGGGGAAAGTTCGTAGAGCGAAATTGTACTACTTATGTAAGCTATTTGGAAAAGCTGCAAGAATAAAAGAGCGTACTACTTACAAAAGCGGTAAGTCTAAACAGCTTTAATGAAAAACAGTGTTGCTTCAGTTCTTAATACGCTGAGGCAATGGGAAGAAACTAGAAATAGATGAGCATAAAGACAAGATTCCTCAAACTGCTTCAGTCCAGGCGCGTACATGCTCGCATAAGAAGAAAAAACAAAAGGAATAAAACATTGTATTTCTGTTCTCTTGCAACATTAGTTGTTTCACTTGGTTGCCCTATATGCATATTGTTGAGCATATTAATTAACTCTTATAGCGCATTAACAATAACGAAGATTTTGTTACCGGTTGAGATAACTGCTGATTTTGCTTTGGCAGATAATCCTAGTGATTTACGATATAAGTCCATTGACTTACTTAATAATTCTCTACGTAAAGTGTTTAAAGGGACCGATTTCAGGAGTAATGACGAGATTTTAAGTCGTAATTCTTACAAGGAGCTAGAGAATTTTTTTCGTGGGAAAGTGGAGCACAGTGGTGAGTATGAAATCTGGTTTACTGCGTCAAGTATAATCAATTCAATAAACAAAGATAGATATTTCAATGGTCATTATGCTGAACTGCTTAGTTGGCTAAAAGAAAAAGGGAGGGTGAAAAAGTTCTTTAATAAGTCTTTATTTCTTAAATCTGATTCTCGTGAACCTGAAAATGCAGGGATTTTAGGAGCATTCATCGGCTCATTAATGACGATTATGGTATGTCTAGCTTTAGCATTACCAATAGGAATTATGTCAGGCATCTATCTTCACGAATTTATGCCCAAGAACAGTATAATAACTAGCATTGTAGAGGTTAGTATAAATAATCTTGCTGCAGTGCCTTCGATAATATTTGGTGTAGTAGGTTTAACTCTCTACCTTGGTATATTTGGTTTACCTCGTTCTTCGCCACTTGTTGGTGGAATGACTCTTTCATTTATGATGTTACCTAACATTATAATTGCAACAAAAAATGCTTTCGCGAATGTTCCTATTACAATAAAAGATGCAGCTTTTGCTCTTGGAGCGCCTCACATCAAGGTAATATTGGATCACTCTCTACCGATTGCATTACCGAGAATAATACATGGCGCTGTGCTTGCAGTTGCAAGAGTTTTGGGTGAGTCCTCTCCTTTACTTATGATAGGTATGGTAGCATTTATAGCTGACACACCAGCATCCTTTTTCGACCCAGCAACTGTTTTGCCTGTACAAATATACATATGGTCAAGTAGTCCTGAGATTGCATTTGTTGAGCTTGCTGCTATTGCAATTATAGCTTTGTTGATAATGTTGTTCGCTCTAAATTTAGTAGCAAATTTTGTAAAAAGAAAATTCGAGTTTTTTAATTTTTAATTCATGAAAATTATTGTTTTATCTGGTTATGGCTTGAACTGTGAGAAGGAAACTGCATTTGCATTTATAGAATGTAGTAGAAAACTTGGTATCAACAATGTAGAAGTGAAGATCGCTCATATTAATGAGATCATAGATAATCCAGGTGAACTAAAATCGAGTAATATGCTAGCAATTCCAGGAGGTTTTTCCTACGGTGATGATACTGGTGCTGGTAATGCGTTTGCTTTGCGTATAAAAAACAATTTGTTGGATGAGTTTCAAGATTTTTTATCTCAGGATAAGCTTGTTATAGGAATATGTAATGGTTGTCAGGTGTTAGTGAAGTTAATTCCAGAATTCTCTAATCTGGCTTTAATACGCAATGATGTAAGTAATTATCAATGCCGTTGGATTAGAGTGAAAGTTAGCCCACAAAGTAATTCTATTTGGCTGCAGGACCTAAATGAGCTGTATCTTCCTATTGCTCATGGAGAAGGCAAGTTTTTTATGGATCAGAGTGTTTTGGATCAATTGATTGAAAATAATTCCGTTGCACTGCGTTACGTTGATGAAGAAGGTAACTACGCCAACTTGCAGTTTCCTTGCAATCCAAACGGATCTACGTACGATCTAGCAGCCTTATCAGATAAAAGTGGTAGAGTATTGGCTTTAATGCCCCACCCAGAGAGAGGAATATTTTTCACTCAGCAGGACAACTGGCCGCTTGAAAAAGAGAAATGCAAGCGCTTAGGTACCGCTATGCCAAAATATGGCGATGGAATGCTTATATTTGAAAATGCACTGAAATATTTTGCGCAAGCGTTGTAATACAACACAATTTTACATAGTAAACGATATCAATAGAAACGAAAAAAACTGTTTGGTAGAAGTCGTAGTCCTATCTCCCTTGCTTGAGTTTTATTTTTATGACTCCCCCACAAGAACCGTACTTGCGTAGAGTAGGCAGCCAGCGAGTTAGTCCATTCAGCACTTTTCCAACAGCCTCTCC
>NZ_JAHDJT010000021.1:5584-12705 GCF_023661085.1 Wolbachia pipientis | reverse complement strand
AGCTATGGTTCATCGAGAAAGGTATCATCACTCTAGAACCAAACAAGAAGAAAATGGAAGCAAAAAAAACAGAGGAAAAGAAAGTAGCAACACAGAAAGTGAAAGAACAAGAGGCATAAGTCTCTTTAAATGTTGGACACTGGTTTAATAAGTTACGGTAAATTAGATGATATTATATCTTCTGATTTATCGGCTATGAAAGATTTTATTTTCAGAAACGTTGATGATGAAAACATCAAACTTGCTGCTGATATTATATCTCATCTTGTTGGGTCAGGTGGAAAAAAAATAAGGCCTAAATTCGTCTTCATCTTATGTAAAATGCTGAACTACTCTGGGGAGGACAGAGTTAGAGTTGCTGCATCGGTAGAATTTATACACAATGCTACTTTACTTCACGATGACGTGCTTGATGAAAGTGAAGCACGCCATGGAGTTAAAACAGCAAATAAAATCTGGGGAAATAAATCGAGCATTTTAGTTGGTGACCTATTATTGACTCTAGCATTTAGATGGCTTATAGAATGTGAAAATTTAAATGTTCTATCTATTTTATCCAGGGCGTCACATTTGCTTGTAAAAGGTGAAATAAAACAGATGACGACATGCTTTAACCCTCACACTGCTCGGAAAAATTACTTCGATATCATTGGAGAAAAAACAGCTTCTTTGTTTTCTGCGTGTTGTGAAGCTGCGTCTGTAATATCCGGTGCTACCAGTGATGAAACAGAAAGGCTAAAGAATTTTGGTTTTAATTTTGGCATGGCATTCCAAATAATTGATGACATGCTCGATTATACTGCTGATCAAAGCACTTCTGGAAAGCAAGTTGGAAAAGACTTTTTTGAAGGCAAGGTAACTTTACCTGCTATTATAGCATACGAAAAAGGCAGCCTAGCAGAACAAAGATTTTGGGAAAAATGTTTTTCTTCGGCTGAGCACAATTTTGGTCAGGCACTGCGCTGTATTAGTCACCACAATGCCATCGAGCTTTCTATGAAAAATGCAAGGCACTATGTTAACATGGCGTTAAATGATATTAGTGTTTTTTCTGATTCTCCTTATAAAACTGCTTTGATTGACTTTTTGAATACAAGCATAGAAAGACAAGTTTAGCTAGTTCTTGATATTTTCAGATTAGTTGCTATATATTTATTAGGTTCTTAAGGTTAATGATATGTCAGATAGTAGCAAGGAAAAAAAGAAGAAGTTTACCGATATGGTAAATAAGCAAAAAAGCGAAGACCAACAAGATAGTAGCAAACAAACTGATGATTTTAACGAAAATCTTAACGCGTTGAAGGAGCGTGCAGCTCAACTTGAAGACCATTTACGTCGTGCTATTGCAGATAATGAAAACGTTAAACGTATAATGCAAAAGCAAATCAGCGATGCAAGTGACTATGCAGTTACACAATTTGCACGTGATATGATCGACTCGTGCGACAATTTAAAAAGGGTGATGGAAAATTTAAAAGATGGCGATCCTGTCCACGAAGGGATCAAAGTAGCTCATCAAAAAATTATGAATGACCTGAAAAAACACGGAATAGAAGAAATAGACCCAATGGGAGAGTCTTTTGATAGTAATTTACACCAAGCTGTTGTGGAAAGAGAAGATAATGAAAAAGAAACTGGTACTATCGTGGAAGTCTTACAAACCGGTTATACTATTAAAAGTAGGTTGCTTCGTCCTGCAATGGTTGTCATTTCCAAGAAATCTACTGATTGCGGAAACGATTAGCGAAGCAAAATAATGCGTAATATTGTCTTTTCAGGCATTCAACCAAGTGGCACACTGCACGTAGGTAACTATCTTGGTGCAATCAAGCAGTGGGTAGACTTACAGGATAAATATAAATCTCTTTTCTGTATTGTTGACTTGCATGCAATCACAGCTAATAAACTTCCTGCCAGTGAATTAAAAAGTAATATTCTTAAAACAGCAGCAGCTTACATTGCGTGCGGAATAGATCCAGAAAAGTCCATTATTTTTAGTCAGTCCACAGTCAGCGGTCATGCAGAACTCGGTTGGCTACTTGGGTGCTATACACCAGTTGGCTGGCTCAGTCGCATGACTCAATTTAAAGATAAAGCTGGTAGCGGTAAACAAAAAGCCTCTTTAGGGTTATATAGCTACCCAGTACTTATGGCTGCAGATATATTGCTATATCAAGCTAAATACGTTCCTGTTGGTGATGATCAAAAGCAGCATTTGGAGCTCACACGCGATGTTGCACTCACTTTCAACAATCACTACAAACTGAATCATTTCGTTGTGCCTGAAATCCTAGTTTTGGACCATGCATCAAGAATAATGAGCTTAAGGGATGGCACAAGTAAAATGAGTAAATCTGATCCCTCAGAATACTCGCGCATTAGCCTTGACGACACAGATAATTTAATCGTTAAAAAAATAGGGAAAGCAAAAACAGACTCAATGCTAGGCTTTGACTTTGCTACTTTAAAGTGTCGCCCGGAGATAAGTAACTTGATAGACATTTATTCAGCGCTGAGTAGTTTTGATGTAGACAGAGTATGCGAAGAGATGAACAAATACGATATGAAGCACTTTAAAAAAGAATTGGCTGATTTAATCATCAGTGTTGTATCACCTATACGTGAGAAGATGAGAGACCTCTTAAAGAACCAGTCCTATTTACATGAAATATTAAAGAAAGGTACAGAAAAAGCAGCAGAGATTGCAAACCACAACATAAAAGAAATAAAGGATGTTATAGGGTTTATCCAATAAGTTACAGCTATTTCTTTCCATGACTTTCAAATCGTGCAGCCATTGCCTTTACATTGACATGCGTGAGAAGAGGCTTTTTACTAACTAAAGGCTTAAAGTCGGACTTTGCTGTTATGGGGTTCATTTCAGATCTTTCATTTTCCACTGGAAACGAGTGAGATTGGAAGGCAGCTTTTGATAGATCTTTCTCCACACCGATATCTGCTTGTGCAGCAGGAGTAGCTTTGCTCTCAGCAGCTTGATTTTGCTCGATTTTTCCTATCACTGACTTTACTCTGCCGTCCTTCTTGCTATTTACTTCTTCTTTCATAGCAACCACTTTCACTGCTGGTGCTGCTTTATCAGCAACCTTTTGTGCTGATTGCCTACGGCCTTGACTCTCAGATTTTGGCGGTACTGTAGGTTTACTTTCAGCTGATTTTTTGAGAGTCACTCCTACTATCCTTGGTTTCGTACTCACTTGTTGATCAGCACTTTTAGGCTTTGGAGGTTTAGATTGTTGCTGCTGTTTATTTGCTCTTTTCGCTTCTATATGTTCCTTAGGAACTGTTGTGCAAATTGATTCTTCTTCTTGGTAATTAGATATTTTTTTACCAGATTCTTCATCTGATAAACTTCCATATCCCGAATCATCAAAAGATATAGTCTCTGGTTTTGATTTAGAGTGCACCTTCTTCTTCTCAGTAGTAGCAACCTCTTTCTGAGGCTCAGGTTTAAGCTCACTCGGAGCAGTCGGAGGTGGTGGAGGCGCTGGTCGTTTTATTTTCTTCCTGCGATTACTAGCAGATTCTTTTTTTGGCTGCTCTTCTTTCCTTTGCTTTGATGTTGTTGCGCTTTCCAAGTTTACTTCATGCGGTTTATGTTCCTCTTTTTCACTCCGCCTTGAATCTAAAATTTCTTTCAAAATGATACCGCGTCCTTCTTTCAAGGCGATATCGAGTCCTTCTTTTACGCGGTTAATTTTCCTCAAAATATTTGTATATTCTGCTGCTTTTTTTATAGTGAAACTCTGCAATTTATCTTGAGCAAAATTTCTCATGTTGTCATTCTTAACCAGAGCATCTTTCCCTAGCCATATTTTCTTTAATACTCCAAAAAGGCCTAATGGCTTTTTATCCACCGGTTCTACGTAATTATTTAAGTCAGTACATATAACAAACTTAGCTACATCTTCTGCCTTGCTTGTAAAACCCCTCAGAGCTTGAGATAAATCTCTTACCGTTTTATCATATTGTTCATCAATTTGTTTTGTGTCTTTCAGCTTTATAATTTGTATCAAAGAATTGAGATTTTTGTTATAATTATTACTTTTAAATAGATCATCCATATTAATTATTATTCTATATTTATTAAGATATAGATTCTAAAAGTTAAAAATTAGTAAATGTTATCTTAAATCCTCATAGCTAACCTAAAGTGAGGTAAGAGAAATTTACTACTTCCTATATAAAGGGTTTGATGTTACTATTTTGATGGCCTATTTTGAATTTATTGAATGAACATTAAAATAAAAAATTTAGTTCATGTTTTTTCTAAATTGCCAAGTTTAGGGCCATCATCATCACGCAGGTTAGTCATATATTTACTCCAAAACAAAGAAAAAGTTATGCTACCACTTGCATCTTTAATCAAAGAGCTGGCAGATCTTATAATAGAGTGTAAGGTCTGCGGAAATCTAGATACTAAATCACCGTGTTCTATTTGTACTGATCCAAAACGTGACACCAAATTACTGTGCGTAGTAGAAGAATTAGGTGATTTATGGGCGTTTGAGAAAGGTAGTATATATTCAGGTATGTACCATGTTTTGGGTGGTAAGCTGTCTGCAATAAACGGTGTAGGTCCAAAAGAACTTAACCTTGGTACTATCCCTAAAAGAGTTGCAGAGTATAAAATTGAAGAGATCATTATCGCAATTAATCCAACATTAGAGGGTCAGGTTACCGTGCAGTATATAATTGAATTGCTAAAAAACTTGGATGTGAAAATATCACGCCTTGCTTGCGGCATACCAATGGGTGGAGAAATTGACTACCTAGATGAAGGAACGCTAAAAGCTGCCCTCACCTCAAGACAAGAATACGAATTGAACATAAAATAAGGCATGTGCTTAAAAAAACTTATATCACTGATAACCTTCAGAAAAAAAGAAGCAGTGTCACCACCTAAAGCAATAGCCTGGGAAAATGACCTCCTGAACTATAAGCAATTTTCAGGCAAGTTCAGCACTATGGTTAAGGCGATTGATCAGTCTTTTACAATGATATCTTTAGAAGGATATAACGGATGGGGCAAGACATTTTTTCTGAAAGAGTGGGTAAAAGAGTTAAAGCAACAAAACGAAATTGCAGCTTATTATAGCGCATGGGATATCAACGCATTGGATCAGCCACTACCCTCTTTTTTAAATTTCTTATTTGAGGATTTATTTGCATCATATGAAGTAAAAAGAAGCGTTATACAAAAGTTCAAGAACATAAATCAGGAGCTATTTTCTTTAAACACACTGGGAAAATTAATTAGTAAATCTCCACTTGCTATGCTTTCTGTATTGCTCGAAGCCACAAAGGAGGCCGATAAAAAGGACATTGGCGCTGTGCTAAGGGAATTAAACATTCTTCAGAGAAGAAAAGAAAATATTAAGGACTTTAAAACTCAATTAGTAAAAGTAGTTAATAGAATTAGAGAAGACAAAAACATCTACATAATGGTGGATAACCTTGATATATGCCGTCCTAAATTCATTGTCGATTTTTTGGAATCTATAAAATACATGCTCGATATAGAGGGGCTCGTCTTTATTATTTCTGTCAGTAGAGATAAGAGTAATGTATATAAAGCTATTAGCACAGTACTTGGATCAAATTTTGACTTAAAGTCTTTTACTGATCGCTCCTTATATTTACCAAAACAACCGATAGAGAAATTCACAAAAGCGTTGTTTCAAAATATCAAACTACCAAAAAAATCAAAAAGCTCAATTATAGATAGTTTTATATTCTATGCAGAAAATTTTTCACTATCGTTAGAAACAATAAAATACTGTTTAAAAAAAATAGAACTATATCTTTTAAATTACACAAAAGAAGAACTACCTACTCCAAATCTGTTTTCATTTTTGGTAATACTACAATCAATAAATATTGATACGTATGAGGAACTAGGTTCTTCATATCAGAAGGCATTAGAAAAAATTGAAAATGAATATAAATCTTTAATTCTAGCTCGCACGAATGGCCAAGAAGAATGGGAAAGACTCAAAGTCTCTCTTAATGCTGCTTTCGCAGACGAAAAATCAAAGGCCAGTAATGCTGTGAAGCAAATGCTATTTTAAGAACAGCCCTGCCTTCGGGGTGCAAAGGCAGGGGCTAATAGTTAATGATTATTAACCACGAAATCTATTCGCTAGCTCTTTCACGTTAACTTTAGATACCTCTGATAAAGGTTCTTGTTTATATGAAGCATCAGGTCTAACGCTTTTTTTGTCGTTACCTTTAGTGATAGAACAAACTGCAGTATCAACCTTTATGTGCTTAATACTTGGATCTGATTGAAACCCATTCTTTCTCTCAATCTTTGTTTCAAGCTCACTGCTATCGTGTGTAACCATACACCTTTCTATAGCTGAGTAAGGTTTAGTACCAGCAGTTACACTGCCATACATGTCAGCTTTGTTGCGTAATAATGGGTGAACGTTTAATCTTTCTGGGCTAAAACGCTTTTTACCCTGATAGATTGGGTTCCAATCAAGTGGATTGTAAGTTTTTTTGCTAGACTCAACCTTGTGGTTATCTTGCTGCTTAGGAGAAAAACCAAGGTCTTCTCTTTCTTTCTTGCTTAGTGTTTTAAGGAATTTTATTGTTTCTAATTCACCAGTTGCTTGTGCTTGATGCAAATCAGAACTTTCCTGATGGTTATCCTGCTCAAACGTATCATCAAATGCATTAACATTCTCATACACTGGCATAGTTTCCTTCATTGTCTTGAAAGGGTTTGACTCTTTTGCTTCTCTTTCCTTTTGCATCATGTATTCAGTCAAAGTAGGCTGACTTTTAGTAACATTATCCGGAATCTCCGGATTCGCAAAAGTAACTTTCTTTTTCTTCACAGCATTAGGCTCTGAAGCAGCAAAATTAGCTTCTTTCTTTAGATTTAATTTATTGAGCCCACCTCCAACGTTATTTTTTCTTGCTGTAGTATGAATAACACCCGGAAGTTTTACCTCATACTTGAATTGCTTACCTTCATTAGGATTTGAAGCAAGTTTAGGTTTTGTTGCCCCATTCTGCGATGATAACTTAGTTTCTGGCACCCTTGGTGGTACCGGTGGAGCAACCATACCTTTTGAGTTAACTCTTCCTTCATT
>NZ_JAHDJT010000021.1:0-5484 GCF_023661085.1 Wolbachia pipientis | reverse complement strand
CCCTTGGTGGTACCGGTGGAGCAACCATACCTTTTGAGTTAACTCTTCCTTCATTGTTGGGAAAGTTTTCTAAGTAATTTTGTTTTATTATATTAGTCATATTTTTACCTCTAAACCTATTAACTAATAAAATTATAAGGTTAGAGGTATTAATTTTGTAATAATAAAGCTAATAGGCAACTGGACCGTACAATCCACTGCACAGATTGGGAAGTTAAATAATAGCTTCTGTACTATGATAAGGGTGTTGAAAAAATTTGTCAGTAGTTTTTATAGCTCTTGTGACTTAGAAAACCAGTGTCGGAGCACTGGCTCATGATTACTCCCACTCAATAGTTGCTGGTGGTTTGGAAGTTAAGTCATATACAACCCTATTTACTCTGGAAACGTTATTAACAATTATGCTGCTAACGTTCTGCAGAAAATCCCAAAATACTAACGAATGTTGATTCTTATTCTCAAATGGAAATGCATCAGCCGTCATACCGTCAGACGATGTTACAGCTCTCAAAGCACAAACATATCCATATGTGCGATTATCCCCCATGACTCCCACAGTTTTTACTGGCAACAATACAGCAAAAGCCTGCCATATCTTATTATACAGATCGTAATTTTTCATTGTATTGATATATATTTCATCTACCTCTTGCAATATTCGCACCCTTTCTTCATTCACTTCACCTATGATCCTCACTGCAAGTCCAGGTCCAGGAAACGGATGTTGAAATATTATCTTATCTGAAAGACCAATCTCTTTTCCAAGCAGCCTTACTTCATCTTTAAAGAGATAGCGCAAAGGTTCTACTAGCTTCAAATTCATCTTTTCTGGCAATCCGCCAACATTATGATGAGATTTAATTGTACTAGCATTCCCTGAAGCGTGCCCTGACTCAACTACATCGGAGTAGATGGTGCCTTGCATTAGAAAACCCACATCACCTATTTTTTTCGCCTCTTCTTCAAACACTTCAATGAAAGTATTGCCGATAATCTTTCGCTTTTCTTCCGGACCAGTTATTCCCTTTAACCTACTCAAAAATAAGTTTGATCTGTCAACGTAGTTTATCGGAATCTCTTTCAACATAGCAATGGTTTGGTTTTTGTGTAACAACCCAGTGTCGATAAAAATACAGTTCAATTGTTTTCCTATAGCTCTATATGTGAGAGTTGCTGCAACACTTGAATCAACACCGCCACTTACTGCGGCAATTACCTTTCTCTTCCCTACTAAATTTTTGATTTTTTCCTTCTGCTTTTCAATGAGTGACTTCATTGTCCAGTCTCTTTCACAATTTGCAATATCCAAGAAGTTAGAGAGCAACTTGCTGTCATTTGCTGTAGGCTTAACTTCAGGATGAAATTGAGTACAGTAAATCTTCCGCTGCTCATTGGCGATTATTGCAATTGTTTGATTTATCACACCCGATGCAATAACAGTAAATCCCTGTGGTATAGTTTCAACACTGTCTGCGTGATTCATCAGCACATCCACTTCGGAATTGACTTCCCACGTATCCTTTATAATGGGGGATTCTTTTAGTATTTTGATCTTAGTTCTACCAAATTCTTGTTTGAATTCCTTTTTTACTTTTGCTCCAAAATAATGACAAATGAGTTGCTGCCCGTAGCATATTCCAAGTATAGGAACGCTTGTTGCCTCATTAAGTTTTATAATTTCATGCACTACTTCACTTGCCTCAGGACAACTGTCATTTACGGATTGTGGTCCTCCAGAGAAAATAAATCCGTTGAACTTCGATATTGTTTCAAAACTGATGTTGCTTGGAAATATCTCACAATAAACGCTCATTTCCCTTATTCGTCTTGCGATGAGCTGTGTAAACTGTGAACCAAAATCAATAATAGCAATTGCTGACAACGTGCTCCTCCATATTATTTAAAGTAATTTCTGATAATAAAGAAAATAATGGAGCAAGTAAACTAAGACCTCTTTAAACGCTTTAATATATAGCCTAAATGTTACTATTTTGAGCCGACAGAAATTCTGCACAGTAATAGCTCAGAGTTCTTAGTCCTTCCTCAGGGTTAAGACATACTTTAAAAAAATCCCAACCGTTGCAACTTTTACCAGTAATTCCTGTGCCAGCTGCAGAAGGAGAGTCATATTCTTTCCCATTATAGATAAACCTGCCTTTATTACTGACTGCAACTTCATATGTTTTGCCTTTATATTTTCCAATAAGTGTTTTCCCTATAAAAAGAGCTTTAACAACTTTTTGATTTTGCGTTAAGTCATCATCAACTTGTATAACTTCGTCAGATTTATTCACTTCGGGTGTAGCTGGCAGTTTGTTGTCTAACATATTATTTAACACTGTGTACATTATATATGTTACAATCTCATTTTTAACTTCCTCTGCTCTTTTATCTACATATTTTTCTACTTCACTGCGCACATGTCCTTTTAAGCTGTCAAGAAAGTTTTGCAAGTCAAGTAAAGTTAATTCAGACGTTTCCATAAACCCCCCAGTTCTATTATTACCCGATAATACATCTAGTATACTAAAATATCTTTAAAAAGGACGACTTAAAATTCCTGACACTTAGGTAGCTAATGTTAACTACCAATATCGTACCTGAAGAAACCTCCTGGCCATTCTAAAAAGTTCAGTGCCGAGTACACTTTACTTTTAGCTTCTTCTACGCTGCTTCCTCCCCCTATTATATTGAGCACTCTCCCGCCATCGGAAACTAAGTTACCGCTTTCATCCAACTGAGTACCAGCATGGAATACCAGTATACCGGGAATACTCTCAATTTTATCCAATCCTCTAATTATTTCTCCTGTTTTATAATCACCTGGATAACCCTTACTTGCAACGACTACACAAACTGTAGATTTGTTAGTAAGCTCCACCGTTTTGGCACTCAACTTTCCTTCTGCAACTGATAACATTAATTTTAATAAGTCACAATTTTCATCAAATCTAGGCAAAATAGATTGTATCTCCGGATCACCGAATCTAACATTATACTCAAGAAGTTTAGGGCTATCCTTACAAATCATTAAACCAGCAAAGAGCACTCCTTTATAGGGTGTTCCCATATTAGTCAGGGCTTGAATTGTCGGATATATTATTCTTTGGATAATTTTTTGCTCCATATCCTTACTTATAATTGAAGGCGATGAGTATGCCCCCATACCTCCGGTATTTTGACCTTCATTGTTTTCATTAGCTCTTTTATAATCCTTTGCACATCCAAGGGTTGCCACTTTCAACCCGTCAACAAGAGCAAAAAAGCTTACTTCCTCTCCCACTAAAAATTCTTCTATGACTATCTCTTCGCCTGATTCACCGAATTTTTTCTCTACCAACATTGAATCTATTGCCGAAAAAGCTTCGTTTTCTGTGTTGCATATTATTACACCTTTCCCTGCTGCAATTCCGTTTGCTTTCACCACAAGTGGAAATTTTATTTTATTGCTGCATACAAAGTTTTTAGCTAATCCCTCATCGACAAAACACTCATACTTGGCAGTTGGTATACCATATTGTTTACATAACCTCTTGGTGAAAGACTTTGATGCCTCAAGCTTCGCAGCTGCTCGACTTGGAGCAAAAACATTTATTCCCTCTGCAACTAGGTTGTCAGCAAGCCCATCAATTATTGGTTGCTCTGGACCAATAACAACTAATTCTATATTTTCTCTCTTGCAAAATTGTGTAATATCAATTGAGTTTCGGATATTTATATCCACAAGAACCCCAAGATTTTCCATAGCTCGGCGGCCAGGAGTGATATATAACCCAGTTAATATAGGAGATTTTTTTAGAGCCCAAAATAAAGCATGCTCACGCCCACCAGAACCGATAACCAGAACCTTCATCTTTAATTTCCTCGCTTTTCTGTATGTTAAAACTATTATTTGTTTATAACAGTATCATTACTCATATATTTTTGCAACACGTTTGGTATTGTAATTGACCCGTCAGGATTTTGATAATTCTCCATTATGGCAATAATCGTTCTTCCTATAGCTAAAGCCGAGCCATTTAAAGTGTGAACATATTTTTTCACCTTCTTGTCAGCCTCTAAAAAGTATTTAGTGTTCATTCTTCTTGCCTGAAATGCACCGCAATTTGAGCAACTTGATATCTCTCTATATTTATTTTGCTCAGGCAGCCACACCTCTATGTCATAAGTCTTCTGCGCGGCGAAGCCCATATCGCCACTGCATAGCAGCATCACCCTATATGGCAATTCCAATTGCTTTAATATCTCTTCAGCAACGCTTATCATGCACTCAAGTTCATCATTTGATTGGTTTTCAGTTGTGATACTCACCAACTCCACTTTACCAAATTGATGTTGCCTAACCATGCCTCTCGTGTCTCTTCCTGCGCTGCCGGCCTCCTTACGAAAACACTCCGAATATGCAGTAAAACGAACGGGCAGTTCTTTTTCTTCTATTATTTTATCAGCAACCAAATTTGTTAAAACCACTTCACCTGTGGGAATCAATCTCAATTCGTCGGTAGTTAAATATGAATCATCAGAAAATTTCGGTAGCTGACCAACATTATACATCGCTTCATTCTTTACCAAAGCCGGATGATATACCTCAGTATAGCCAAATTCATTAATATGCATTTCAAGCATAAAATTTACTAATGCTCGTCCAAGCTTAGCTAACCGTCCTTTCAATACTGCAAATCTTGACCCGGAGATTTTTGCTGCTTGCTCAAAATCCATCGAATCCAACCCCTCTCCGAGCTCATAATGGGACTTTGGCGCAAAATCAAATTTTCTTCTCTCTCCATATTTTCTAACTTCTACGTTAGAGCTCTCATCTTCACCTATTGGCACGTTTTGTGCAGGGATATTTGGTAAGTTAGATAAGATATTCATTAAGTTATCTTTCTCTGTTTGTTCTTTTAAGCTGATTGCTTCTATCTCATTTGTTATATTTCTTGACGCTTCTACCTCATTTTCACAGGGGCTCTTGCTCATTTTGAGCTTCTTTATCTCTTCTGTGATTTCATTGCGCTTCCTGTTCAAATCTTGCAGTTTAGTGGTTAATGATCTTTTCTTATGATCGATTTCCAATATTTCTTCCACAGTAAAATTTTTAATTCCCCTGCTCTTCATCGCTTTTCCGAATTCCTCAGGGTTTTTGCGTATATACTCTATATCATGCATACATTGTGCTATTACTACATTGTTACTGTACTTTAAAAGCTTTTAATGCTCAATATTTTTGCACATGTCATTAATAACTGCTATGGTAATAGGACAAGTTAAAGGTACCGTTTTGCCAATCAACAATGATGTCATTCCAGCGTCCCTCCTCCTGTCATTCCAGTACTTCCTTTTCTTGTCATCCGAGTAGCCCTATTCTTGTCATCCCAGTCTGGGATCCAGGATACTGCTTTAGCAATAAATATTTAAGAAATTTACCAGATAGGAGAAAAAGACAATAAAACCCCGAGGTAGCTAGTTATTCCACTCTCTATTTTA
>NZ_JAHDJT010000020.1:7876-12775 GCF_023661085.1 Wolbachia pipientis | reverse complement strand
AAGCAGCTAAATTGTAGCGTTTAAGGCATAAAAACGCCAATACTAAAAATAAATACTGACCAGGGCTTCTTTTGCCTTTTTCTATCTGGTAAATTTCTTAAATATTTATTACTAAAGTAGTATCCTGGGTCCCAGATTTTGTATTAGAAAAATACTTCCCTCTTTCTGGAGCACTTTGTACAATGAATTTAGTATTGCATTGCAAGTTATTTCAAATAGAACTTTTGGCACTAAATCTACAAGGGGGCTTTATGAATAAGAAATTTCTCTGTTCATCATTGTCAATAAAAAGTATAGAGGAAAACGGCTTATTTTCTGGTTATGCGAGCGTTTTTAATGTAGTTGATAAACAGAATGATCTGGTCTTACCTGGGGCATTTAAGGAAAACTTGAATAAAGACAAAACTTCTCTGGCAGCACAACCCGAGTGAGCCTATAGGTTATATTATAGATATTCATGAAAATGATGTTGGCTTGTATATAACTGCACATTTACTTTTGGGTATCCAAAAGGCAGAAGAAGTTTACTTGATGCTCAAAACTGGAGTAATCAATGGACTTTCAATTGGCTATATACCTATAGAGTATGACGTTGATCATGAAAGTGGAGCTCGGGTGCTAAAACAAGTGGAATTATGGGAAGTAAGTTTGGCTACTTTTCCTGCAAATTTAGCTGCTCAGGTAGTTAATGTAAAAAGTCAGGATAACGAGCAGAAGATGTTGATAAGAGCAATAAAAAAGGCAAAAAATGTGCTCACAGGCACGTATACTTCTACTTAAAGCTTACCGAAAGCAAGAGCTTTTGTAAATACTTACTTAACATTTAAGACGTTCAGGTTAGATTTAACATTCGCATTAATGCTTATTTAATATTTACACCAATATATATAATTTTGTTACTATTTTTGATGATCGTTAACAAAATTCGACTCTCAGCTTGGAAAAAGTTTTTAAAGTTTAAAAGATAAGGTGGTTTTATGCTCAATGCTAACAATAAAATTAATATTAAAAAGGAAGAAAGGAAACACAGTTGGTCCACCGCGTTTGCTTGGTTATACCTAAAAACGATTGGACGAATATTGCCCAAGAGATGGAACAGATGGGCAGAAAATATTTTGTACTACGATAAAGCTACTGCAAGCAATGAAGTTCAAACTGATGCTTTTAAGACGGTAGATGAAAGTGCTCAAGTTGACTTAAAACCTGAGGTTGCTGAGAAAGAGAGCCAAAGTGAAATAATGAGTAAAGATGGGGAGGTTCAAACTGATAGAGTAACATTTCAAGATATGACCATACAGACCGAATACGTTGAAAAGGCAAATAAAAACATCAAAGTTGATTTAAAACCTGAAATTGCAGAAAAAGAGAGCCAAAGTGAAATAATGAGTAAAGATGGAGGGGTTCAGACTGATGGAGTAGCATTTCAAGATACGGTAATGCAAACCGAATGCGTTGAAAAAATAGACAAAAGTATTGAAGTTAATTTAAAATCCGAAGTTGCTGAGAAAGAGAGCCAAAGGAAATTGAAGGACGAGAACGAAAAATTAAAGGGAGAGCTGGAAGGAGCAAATCAGGTGCTAAAAGCGTTTATTGGATTTTGTGATGATCAAGCACAGCAGATTGCAAACTTACAAACAGGAAATAACCTTTTGGAAGAGGAAAATGGGGAGTTGAAGTCTAAACTTGCAGAACTTGAAAAGAGTTACAGAGAATTGGCAGAAGTTATAGACAAACGAGGGGGAAGAGTTCCTAGCAAAACTGAAGGAAAGATCCGAAACAATAGTGCGATTTGAGGGAGAATTAATTAACCTCAGCGCAGAGTTTGCAAATGAAACACGAAAGCTTTCGGTGGAGGGAGAAGAAAAAGACGCAAAAATAAACAATTTAAAGTGGTTGGTTGAAACCTTAGAACAAAATAAAAGAGCAATGCAGGATAAAGTTGATAAACAACAGAAAACTATATCTGATCAGGAAAAAAGAATGAAAGAACAAGACGCTTTATTTAAATTACTTACTGATAAAAATGAGGCTGTTGAGAAAGATAATGAGAACCTACGAATGCAAATCATGGAGCTTAGGGGGAAAGTTAGTGACTTAGGTCGTGAAAAAGAAGCTCTACAATCAAATGTGAATACACTGACTGCTCAATTGCAAAGTGTTCAAGAATCTAAACAACAATTGGAGGAAGAAAAGAGTAATATCGAGCAACAAAAACAAGCCAAGTTAGAGCAAACTATATGCAAGAATGCTGAATTAGAAATTAAAGTAAGTGAATTGCAAAAAGAAAAAGCCCAGTTTGAAGAGCAGTTAGAAGCTATGAAAGAAGAACACAAAACGCACGAAGAAAATCAGCGTGAGTTAGAAAGTCGATTGAAAAACTTAGAAAGTTGGTTAAGTACAGCAATAAACAAGAAAAAGAACTTAGAAAATGATGTTGCTGAGTTACAAAAGCAAGCACAAACTTTAGAAGGAAATAAAGAATGGGAGTTAGCTGGAATAGATAGTACCTTAAAGGAAACTTTTTTGACCATCATGGAATTATCAGCGCAGCAACTACTACTAAATAATCAAGAGCAATCTGTAAAAGAAAAAAAGTTAGAGGAGTTAACTTTGTCCTATAGTGATCAAGTACATCAGATTGCAGGCTTACGAGCAGAAAATCTCTCGTTAGAAGTGAAGAATGGAAAATTACTATCTGTGATTGAACGATCTATAACAGAGGAAGCTGAAGTGAGAAAAATAGATGAACAAGTATGGCAAAATCAACATAAATTAATCGATCAAATAAGAAGATTGGAAGAAGCATTAAAAGAAAAAGACGCTCAGTGCAAACAATTAAAGGAGAGTCTATGTGCATTAGAGGGCTTAGAATATAGATTAGAGAGTTTAGAAAGTCAAAGCACTACGGCAAAAGTGCAACAACGGAAAAACAGCTCTCACCAAATAAACATGAAATCGATTACTAAAAGTGAGGCTGATTTATCTCATGAGAAAAAAGCAAGTTTTGTTAAGAAGCGTAAAAATAACCTATGTAATGAAAAATTTGTGCAGCCCTATACAGACTCTTTACCTGAAGATGCTCTGGAAAAGTCAATAAAAACTAAAGCAAAATCCTTAGGCTCAAGTAATGTTCAAAAACTAGCAAAAAATATAAGCAATAAATTTATGTCACCAAAAAATACAAACAGCGCACCTAACTCTTTCATGAGTCACACTAATAACACTGCGCATGTACTTTCATTAAGTAATGTAAGAACAGGTAGTTAAAGTAGGCTCTTAGCATAAAGTAACAACTCCTCTTTCGTTAAGGAATAGGAGCTGTCTTCCCAATGTTGCTTTAACAACTCTAAACTTCTGCCTAAACTTTTTCCTGACTGATAACCTATATTTATCAAATCATCGCCAGATAAAGGAAATTTCGGGATATCGAACACCTTAGCAAATGAGATATATTCATCAACGTTTGCTCCAGACTCAACACCACAAATTTTCACTAAATCACAATATAATTCTTTACCAAATAAAGATATGTATTTTTTTTGCTCTTTTTCTGAAAGCTCTATTTTGATATTATTGGATAATAAAAACAACAGTTTTTTCTTTTGCTTGTTTGAAAGACGTAAAAACTTGCTTACGTATTCTCCAAGGTTTAGCCTGTCTTCGGTAGTTCTAAGGAGCAACGCTAATTTTACTATCGCATCAGCACCAAAAAGAAGTGGTGAGGACAGGATTTCGCATTTTACTTCTTTTGGAATAATTTTTTGCAAAACATCAGATTTTTGCATGCTCTTAAGCGTTGAAGTGGGGTCATCACACTCTAGCAATTTAAACATTTCGTCTCTTATTCTTTCTCCAGAGAGGTTTTGGATCATGTGCGAATGCTTTTTGCATACATCCAATATTTCATCACTCAAATCTCCAACGCATATTTTTGCGTGAAACCGAAATACTCTTAAAATACGCAGATAGTCTTCCTTAATTCTATCTTCAGCATTGCCTATAAAGTTTAACCTCTGCGCCTTTAAATCCTGAATGCCACCAAAGTAGTCATATATATGGCCATGCTTGTCTGCATATAGGGCATTAAATGTAAAATCACGCCTTGAAGCATCAGCTTGCCAATTATTGGTAAATTCTACTTTCGCATGTCTACCGTCGCATTGAGTGTCATACCTTAGCGTTGTGATCTCAAAAGATCTTTTGTTTAAAACTGCAGTGATAGTTCCGTGGTTTAAACCAGTTGGAATGGTTTTTATGTTGTGAAGTTTGAGCGCTTCAATCGCTTGATTAGGCAGTAGATTAGTAGCGAGGTCAATATCGTGAATGTCACGCTGCAGAATTGAGTCCCTTACACACCCACCGACAAGCCTTGCCTCACCACCAAATTTTTCTATGGCATCAATGATTAAACTAGTCTCATGGTCAACTTGCATTTAGGTCAGCACACATTACAGCTCATATTATATGAAATATCTGCAAAAAGCCCTATATAAAAATATATAGAGCTATGAAGATTTATTTTACAAGCTGCTGCTGATCAAATGGTTTTTCTATCCATCGTCCTTTCTCACCACACCTTAGTAAACTTGAAGGGCTTTGCTCTTCAGAACGCTGAATACATTGCTTTATATCACTAACGCACTGCTCTACAACATCACTAATTTTTCCTTCAGGATTATTTTTCAATAACTCATCAAATCTCTTTTCAACTTCCGCCCTCTTAGAGATATCCTTTGAAAGGTTACAATATTCTAAGATCTCATCTATCTGAAGTTGTTTTGCGTATAGAAAGTCTTTTTGTTCTTGCTCTTGTTTTAGTTTTAGTTTCGTTTCCTCTTGCAGTTGCTTTGCTAAACTTTTATTTATATCAAGCAATGGCTCGAAGTGGGCACTGACTTT
>NZ_JAHDJT010000020.1:0-7866 GCF_023661085.1 Wolbachia pipientis | reverse complement strand
CTCTTCCGATCTGTTTATTATATGCAAGACACTACTATCATCATAATTGACCTTATTGTATTCACCTGCATTTTTTGAACTTGAATTGTCTATTAATTGATGCAAAGACAGATCTTGGCTATCAACAGTCTGGTTCTCTATAACATGCAATGTTACACTATACTTCTTACAAAGTATCCTGCCTTCAATGTCAGGATCACCCCATCTACTGTCATCCATAATGTTTGCTGCATAAGCACCTAGAGTTTCGCTACGGTGCTGGCCATTGTTATCATAACTATTGGCAATTGCTTTCGTAAACCACTCTGGCGGGTTATCTTGCGCAAATTTTTTACAGTCTTCTCGCAATTGCCCGACAGTAACTTCTATCCCCTTTTGTTGCTCTAAACTTTGTCTAAAGGAGTCAAAAAAACAGCTTCCATTACCAATTGCTTTTCCTACATGAAAATTATCAGGGTAAGGTCTACCACTTAAAGAAGTTACTTTATTCTCAGCATTCCGAAAATTTGATAGCCTTCGTTTATTAACTGTAGTCATAGTTTCTCCTCCTAATATAAGCTATATATTACTATACTAACAAAATTGTTAATAAGTAGATAATTAAGTATAGCAAAAATCCTTAAATTATGCAACAATTATAATTTTACATAGTAAATATGAGCTTTAACTGTGGCATAGTAGGACTGCCAAACATAGGAAAATCAACTTTATTTAATGCACTTACACAATCAAGTGCAGCTGAAGCTGCAAATTATCCTTTCTGTACAATTGAACCCAACGTTGGCAAAGTGCCAATAAGAGATCAACGCTTGAAACAAATCGCAGCAATTGCCGGCTCGGAGAAGATAATTTACAACCAACTAGAAGTTGTAGATATTGCAGGCCTGGTAAAAGGCGCAAGCAAAGGTGAAGGACTCGGTAATAAATTTTTAAGTCATATCAGAGAAGTTGACGCTATCGTTCACCTGCTCAGATGCTTTACGGATGACGACATCAGCCACGTACACAATACAATAGACCCAATATCAGATGCTGAAGTGGTGGAAATGGAATTAATACTAGCCGATATTGATAGCATAGAAAAAAGGCTGCCTCAGCTGGAAAAGAAAGCAAAGCAAGGTGATAAAGAGCTAAAGAAACAACTTGATTTAATGCAAGAAGTCTTAGCTACTTTAAAACTCGGTAAACCTGCAAGAAGCTTAGAACATATCGATAAAGATGAGATGAAGTTGCTTCAATTGCTGACAACAAAACCTGTTATGTACGTCTGTAATGTCGAAGATACAAATATCACAACTGGCAATGAACTATCTAAAAAGGTAGAAAAGATGGCAGAAGAGAACAAGAGCAAATTTTATTGTATCTCAGCAAAACTTGAAGCAGAGATTGCAAATCTTGAAGATGAAGAAGAAAAACAGAGCTTCTTGTCAGAATTTGGCTTGCAAGAGTCAGGCCTTGATGGAGTAGTGCGTATTATGTATGAAGTGCTGAGTATGGTAACTTTCTTTACTGTAGGGCCAAAAGAAGCACGTGCATGGCCAGTAAAGATAGGATCAACAGCTGATAAAGCAGCGGGTGTAATTCACACTGATTTTGAAAAAGGCTTTATAAAAGCAGGAACAATAAGTTTTGCAGACTATGTAAAATATGGAAGCGAATCAGCCTGCAAAGATGCAGGAAAAATTCGCTTTGAAGGCAGAGATTATATCGTGCAAGATGGCGATATAATGTACTTTAGGTTTAATGTGTAGCAGATATCTAAGATCCGAAAATCCAGGAATCATGCCTTTCTTTTGCAATTCTTCCTCTAATTCTTGCTCCTCTTCACAGAACTGCTCTACCTTCAACTCATTAAAAGTAGAGCTAGGTGCACCAACGACAATATTCTCACGTGGCTGTGTATTCTCCTTCTCCTCACATGGTGTTTGCTGGACTAGGCATTCTCCTAAAACTTCATGTAAAGCTTTACCCTCTATAAGTACAACCTCGTTTTGCTTAGCTAGTTCTAAAATTTCCTTCGGTTCAACATTGCTACCGTCAATAGTTGATTTTTTAATACTAATTTGACCAGAATTTATACTTAGAACAATAACACAGCTAAGGTCTTTCTCTGAGGTATCTTTTGCATTCCAACTAATTTCAATGTCACATATTGCAAGCTTCGTAAAGGAGTAGTTCCTCTGTTGTTTCTCATTCTTCTCAATTGTTACTACTCTTTTGCCATTGCTGTATATTTTTACTCTTTGTACTTCATTTTTAATTGCTTCCATCCTTTTAGCTTTGTTGCTAAAAAGACGACTAGTTTCTAAACTCTGTCCAGGTTTAGTAATGTTGATACTAAGATTATCATAATGATTAACAAAGCGTCCTGCCTTTTCGTCTGGCCAATAACACCCATCAAAGAAACCAATTAGATAATCCTCTTCTAGAAATTCTTTTGCATCATTCATCCCTTCGTCAATTCGAAGAAGATATCTACCTAATCTCTTCTTAACATTCTCTTTTAACTGCTCCTGATCTTTGGAAGTAAACTTCTTGTCCAATATATCCATTATTTCTTTTTGCTTACTCAACACCACATAGTTGAAAAGGAAAATATCATTCTTCCCTCGATAATAATTTGCTATTTTATCAAATGGATCTGCTGGCCGGCCGTTATTATAATTTACTGAATCAGAAGAATCTTCACACTTATTATCCTTAAAACTAAAATTCAATTTTTCAAAATCTGATAATACTTCTTTTGCCCTATCTTCAAAAGACTGAAGTCTATTTTGAAGTTCTTTTCCGTAACTCATCCCTTCACCAATCCTAGAAAGAAGATACTCACCAAATCTCTTTCTAAACTCTTCTTGTTTTTTGAGATCAGGAAGCTTATTATCTAATATATTGATTATTTCCTTCCGCTTGTTCGATATCACATAGTCAAAAAAGGAAATCTTCCCCTGCTCTCAGTAAGAACTTGCTATTTTGTCAAAACAATTATTATCCTCAAAATCCAATTTTTCAAAATCCGATAATATGCTTTGTACTTCAGGATCGTCATCAAATTTATGCTCGTCCTGAGAAACTCCTTGTACAGTTACCTTTTCTTGAGGATCTTCTGATGAATCTAACATTATACCCCCTTACATTTCCAATATAAAAGTAGTATATTTAATGTTTGTATTCTGTAAAGCTAAAATTTAGTTATGTTAACACTAATAGTATAAATTCTGTGTTATTTGCAGCTTTATCAGTTTGTTAGGCAGTATTATTAAAGAATTAGTTGAACAGACATTATGACTAAATTTAACTCCATCTACAAGTTCTCCACTTGTTACTCCAGTTGCAATGAACACTGATTCGCCTTTTGCTATATCTTTTATAGTGTAGATTTTTTCTGGGTCATCAATATTCAAACTCTTTGCTCTTTCTTTTAACTGATCCGTGTCAAATATTAACCTTCCCTCCATCTGTCCACCGATTGAGCTCAACGCTGCAGCCGCAAGCACTCCTTCTGGCGCCCCTCCTGTTCCGATATACATATCGTGGTTGCCATTCACTAGTGAGACTACAGCAGCAATATCACCATCATCTATCAGTTTAATTTTCGCGCCTAATCTCCTGATTTTTGCTATCAATTCATCATGCCTTTCACGTTTGAGTATAGTTACTGTCAGATCACTTACTTTACATCCTTTTGCCTGAGCTAGATTATCTAAATTTTTTTCGACACTATTTTTTAATGAAACTACACCTTCTGGAAGATTTTTTCCTACCGCTACCTTTTCCATATAAACATCAGGTGCGTGTAAAAAATTACCTATTTTTGTTGCAGCAAGAACGGACATTGCACCCTGTTTATAATGAGCGCAAATTGTGGTGCCTTCGAGTGGGTCAACAGCAATGTCAATCTCATGGCCATTTCCTGTGCCAACTTTTTCCCCGATATATAGCATCGGTGCTTTGTCCCTCTCTCCCTCGCCGATCACAATCGTACCATTTATTTCCATGGAATTTAGCACCGTCCGCATTGCATCAACTGCAACCTGATCAGCCTTTTTTTCATCACCAAAGCCTACCAACTTATACGCAGCAAGCGCTGCAGCTTCAGTCACTTTAACCAACTTATAAGCTAAATCTTCTATCATTTGCTCGAGGTAAAGCATTCAATATACATTATGTCACTTGAAACTGCAAGATGTCTTGACTAATTGTGGGGAAGTTGATATAATAAACTAACATATAGTAGTAGGTTTAGTTATGAAATATAGTAGTGATGATATTAGGGGATTATGTCTGGATATAGATAAAATTTTAATAAGTGGTGATAGATACAATGATAAGGTTGCCAGCCTTGAAGACTTGCAAAAGAGATTAAAAAGAAAAGCTAAATTTAAAGAAGTTAATCTCCAAGGTGAATGTGAAGGAGGCAATTCATTAGGAGACTTACTTCTAAAATATGCAGCTGAAAATGATAAATCATGTGTGAAGGATTTTCTTTTTAACAATGGATTCAATCTCCCTCAACAAGAGCAGGTAGCTGCAGTGACAAACGAGGAAGAAAAGCAAAACACACCTAATATGGAAGAGAATAAAGTAGATAGTAATGGAGTAGATTCTAGTAACTTCATAAACCCTGGTATGACTGCTGAAGTACTTTACGAGCAACTAATACAAGGAAGAGAAACAAATTAGGCAATTTTTGACTCGTTTGCAAATGCTGTAAGAGAGTCCAATATTACCGGCGATCGTAGCATGTTTCTAGATGTTGTAAGATTATTTACAGATTTAGATGCTGTCATCCATCTTACAGATACTGCTTCCAGAACTATATTGGGCATAGCTGCAATAACAAAGCAAGCCGATGTTGTAAAGATACTTTTAGAAAGCGGTAAGTTTGATGAAGAAGAAAAATTTAACGCTTTGCACCTTGCTATAATTCAAGGCAATATCCAAGAAGTTAAGCCGTTCTTAGGTCGCGTAAGTGATGAAACCGTGCGAGCGGCCTTAGAAGTGGCTATGCAAAGCAGTCAAAAAGAATTACTGAGATGCTCTTAAACTTTATTACACCAGAGACACCCAACGTAAACAAAAATGATAACCCAACTAACACAAGAGAAGCTAAGTTTTCTAGGCCAGATACACAAGAAACTAAATACAAAGAAAGCGAGGAAAATTTTCGTATCTCATTAAGGAATGATGTTATTGGAGTTGTTATTACAGGATTATTCATTGCTGCTGCTATGATGGTTCCATCTATGGCTGGTGCAGTAATTTGTGGTATTGTAGCTGCTTTAGCTCTAGTAGCTACTGTAATACACGTAAAAGATTCTACATTGCCAAGTTATAAAGAGATGAGAGAAGTTGAGCTTACGAAACAAAGTTACCGTATTTCAGCCAACACTGAAATCTAATTTATTTAGATTTAACGCTAAATTGCGCTGCCACTAATTTCGCAATCGGTACTCTATAGGGTGAGCATGAGACATAATCAACCCCTGATTTGATGAGAAACTCTATAGATTTTGGATCTGCTCCATGCTCCCCGCATATACCAAGTTTTATTTCTTTTCGGGTTTCCCTGCCTCTTTCGATAGCTATCTTGATTAACTCCCCTACCCCTTTGATATCCAGCACCTCAAATGGATCGTTTTCGAATATGTTGTTTTCTTTATAGGAATCAAGAAAATTAACTGAATCATCTCTTGAGAGTCCCATAGTTGTTTGCGTTAAATCATTAGTACCAAAACTGAAAAATTCTGCGTGTTTTGCTAATTTATCGGCAATCAGTGCTGCCCGTGGTAGCTCTATCATCGTTCCGATTGAATAAGCCTTGTCTGGTGTCATTCCAGCGATGACAGAGGATTCTTTCTTTACTAACTCGCATATCAAAACAAATTCTTTCTCATCCATGATAAGAGGGATCATAATTTCAGGCTTAATTTCTATCTTTTTTTCTTTTCTTAGCTCATCTGCAGCGCTGAGTATTGCCCTAATCTGCATGCTATATATTTCAGGATGAGAAATGGCAAGCCTGCAGCCTCGGTGACCAAGCATTGGATTTTTCTCTGATAATTGTGCTATTTTATTTTTTACCGACTCAACTGACTTATTGAGTGACTTGGCGATTTTTTCTATGGTGGACTGATTGTCTGGTAAAAACTCATGCAGAGGTGGATCAAGCAAACGTATAGTAACCTCTCTGCCCTCCATAATAGAAAATATTTTTTTGAAATCAGACTTTTGCATTTGCTCTAATTTGCTCAGTGCATTCGCTCTTTCAATTTCGTCGTCAGCTATTATCAATTTTTGAATGAACTCAATTCTGTCACTAGCAAAAAACATATGTTCCGTGCGACATAAACCTATGCCTTCTGCACCGAACTCTTTAGCGATTTTTGCATCTTTCGGAGTATCAGCATTTGCTCTCACCTTGATCGTTTTAACTTCATCTATCCAGTTGATTATCGTTTTGAATTCTTGCGATAACTCAGGCAAAATTGTAGAAAGAATGCCAAGCATTACCTCACCCGTTCCTCCATTGATGGTAATTGGTTCTCCCTTATTTACTTTGGTATCCCCTACAGAAAAGAAATTTCCATCTTTATCGATATAAAGTCCACTTACGCTGCAAATACACGGTTTACCCATTCCACGGGTTACAACAGCAGCATGTGAAGTCGTTCCTCCTCGTGCCGTTATTATACCGCTTGCAGCATTCATCCCATTAATATCTTCAGGACTTGTCTCTGATCTTACTAAAATTACTTTTTTACCCTGCTCTGCAGCTTTTTCTGCATCATTTGCGCTGAACACTACATATCCAGAAGCCACACCTGGGGAAGCCGGTAACCCCTTCCCTATTACTTTTTGATCACCCTTAACTTCAAGAACTGGATGCAATAAACCATCAAAAGTTTTTGGATCAATCCTTAGTATTCCTTCTTCTTTTGTAATTGTTCCTTCGTTTACCATATCAACTATTATGCGCACGGTAGCCTCGGCTGTACGTTTACCAGACCTAGTCTGCAAAATCCACAACTTGCCGTTCTGCACGGTGAATTCTATATCTTGCATGTCTTTATAGTGCCTTTCAAGCTTTTCACATACATCGCACAACTCTTGATACACGCTTGGCATCAATTTCTCCATGGTATTATCCTGCTCCCCGTCAACTGGCATAGGGGTGTAAATACCGGAGACCACATCCTCACCTTGAGCATTGACCAAAAATTCGCCAAAACACTTTTTCTCCCCAGTTGCAGGATTGCGCGTGAATATCACGCCAGTTGCAGAATTATTGTTCAGATTGCCAAAAACCATTGCTTGCACATTAACTGCAGTTCCAAGGGTTTCAGGAATGTTATTTATTTTCCTATAAGAGACGGCCCTGTCATTCTGCCAAGAGGCAAACACTGCATTTACTGAACTGAGCAATTGTTCTTCAACGTTCTGTGGAAAATGTTTTGCAGTTTTTTTGTGCACTATCTTTTTGAAATCGTCAACGATCTTTCTTAAGACATCAACATCAAGATCAGCTAAACTTTTTGCTCGATTTTTTTGTTGTTCATGATCAATAACGCTTTGAAACAGGCGATGGTCAAGCTGTAGCACAACGTTGGAATACATCATAATAAAACGGCAATAGCTATCATAGGCAAAACGCTCTCCACTTTTTTTTGCAAGCCCAACAACGGTTGCGTCGTTTAAGCCAACATTTAGGATTGTATCGAGCATACCCGGCATTGAGTTCACACTACCAGAGCGTATGGAAACCAGTAAAGGGTTATCTGAATCCCCGAATCTACAACCGATGTCATTTTCAAGAATCGCCATATATTTTTTGATCTTGTTACGCAGATCGTCAGGCAATCTATTACT
>NZ_JAHDJT010000186.1 GCF_023661085.1 Wolbachia pipientis | reverse complement strand
TAAAATAGAGAGTGGAATAACTAGCTACCTCGGGGTTTTATTGTCTTTTTTCCCTATCTGGTAAATTTCTTAAATATTTATTGCTAAAGTAGTATCTTGGATCCCAGTGTCAGCTACTTGGATGACAAGAAAAGGAGGCATTTGGATGACAAGATAGAGAGGCTACTAGGGTGACAAGAGGAGGGGCTACTTGGATGACACCCTTCCGGTGGTCTGCACCACTTGGGCAAAGGTAGATAATAAATTTTATTTACTCGATGTATACCACTAGTTCCTTGCGAACTTTTGTTTATTGTAGCTTTGCTATTCGCTTAAATTAGCTATATTAGCTTACTTTCACCAAATTTATATACGAACCAATTTACTTAGCTTTGTTGCAAAAATTTCAAGCTTCTATTTTCACAACTTTATTTTTACCAAACAAGCTCTCACAAAGGTACGTACTTTTTGCGGTTTTGGTGAAAGTTAATGTTTAAAATTTTTGTGGTGCTAATTGGTAGTATGTTTTTGTGTTAATCAAGCTATATCGGGCTAAAGTATTTATTGGTAATTTTATATAAAATATAAAGAAATATATAAATCTTGACTTCCTTGCTGGAGTGTG
>NZ_JAHDJT010000185.1 GCF_023661085.1 Wolbachia pipientis | reverse complement strand
ACAACAACAATGTATGACTTCTCATTTACCAGCACCAGTTTTTCCAGTGCATACACCTTGTACGCCTGCACATATACCTTATGCTGTTAATTCATGTCATAATCATTTTAACTCATGTCATAACTACTATGACGTATATCACAATCCTTGTGATACATTAGGGCTTGTTTACTAAAAGATTGTTTTAAACAACTTATATATGTACGTAGTGCTACTTTAGCACACGTGCTATGTCCCTTCTAAAAGCGTACGGGCATTATTTAAATAATGCCCGTACATCTTTTTGCTTGATAAGGAAATTCATAAGCAGCAGCTTACTCACATAGCAGTTTTACTAAAATTTATTCCAGCAACACAACTAATACCTGCAGTCCTCTTTTGAAATTCCATACCAAATCCCAATGGTAGTAGGACAAATTAAAGATACCGTTTTGTCAGTGTGTAACCCCAGCACCTCTTTTCCTGTTATCCAAGTAGTCCTCCTTCTGTCATTCAAGTACCTTCTTTTTTTATCATCCCAGTGCTCCGACACTGGGATCTAGGATACTACTTTAGTAATAAATATTTAAGAAATTTACCAGACAGAGAAAAAAGACAATAAAACCCCGAGGTAGC
>NZ_JAHDJT010000184.1 GCF_023661085.1 Wolbachia pipientis | reverse complement strand
AATCTATTTAGCTCCTCATATGCTTTTTTGATTATTACATCACTTCCTATTATTCTTTCCAATTCCTTTTCACTGGTTTCCTCTGCATACTTGAAGAAGTAGACCCATTTTTCTACTATACTCTCCAATTGATCTTCCTTCGTTTTTGGAAATTTTGGCAACTCAATAAATGTGAAATAAAAATCTTTTAAATCGTGTTCATTAGTATCTTCATCTCGAATAGTGTGTTTTGATTTATACTTAGACCTATCCGGAAATAGGATACAATCTACTATAGCAATAAAGATAATTTCTTTGAGGTCTTCATATTGATCACCTTTATCAGCCTGTCTTGAATGCGCCTTAGCTGCATAGTATTGTGCGCGTTTTTCGAAGCCTTTAGTTTTAGCAACCTGCATTTCGACGATCACTTGCACCCCATTTTCATTTCTGCAGAGAACATCAACAATACTTTGTTTTTTAGAGGCAATTTCAGCATCTTGAATAGTACTGAGGAACTCTATCTCTTTTATTTCATCCTTGCCAGTAAAGCCTAAAATATCATTTAAGAAATGAATAAGAATATCCTTATTCTTCTCTGTACCAAAGATGCGACGAAACGCGACATCATTCTTCGGGT
>NZ_JAHDJT010000183.1 GCF_023661085.1 Wolbachia pipientis | reverse complement strand
GAGAAAGAATGCCAATATTGCAGCAATAAATAGCATTAGTAATAGTCATAAAGATGGTCTTAAAGGTTTAGTAGAAGATTTTCGTGCTATTAATAATGTACCATCTGGCTCATCAATTATTAGGGAAATAGAAACTCGTGATAACCAATTAAAAACATCCCTTACAAACGAGATAAAAACTAGAGATGATGAGCTGAAAGTGTCGCTTACACAAGAAATAAGAAAGCGCAATATGGTTGAACCAGGGTCATTACCTTTCTTATTTGGTGTACTTGGAAGAAAAAATAATTACTTTGGCCACGGAACTTTTACGACAGAGCTTGGAAAGTGGAGTAGTGATATAACAAAAACTGACTATATGTTACAACTACTAGCAGGTAGCCATACATACGATACAGATTACGTTAGTTTTTATCGGCCAAGACAACTAAGTTTTATAGAGGGAAGTAAAGGAACATTTATTTACGGAGAGTTATGCACAAAAAGTTTTTCTGGTAGTTATGATGAGATATACTATTACCCATATGCTGCACTTGGAGTAGTATTTGTAAAAAATACAACCAATGTGAACATAAATAAGACAATGGAATTTGTTGGATCATCGTATTCGAGGACGGAGCATGGGGGTGCAGGATTATTT
>NZ_JAHDJT010000001.1:20126-21794 GCF_023661085.1 Wolbachia pipientis | reverse complement strand
GATCTACGGAAAGAAGAAGGCATCCTAGCTCAAAAACTTGATGATGCTACTGAAAGAGGTAGACAAGAAGGCATCCAAATCGGCGAAGAAAGAGGCAGAAAAAAAAGGGAAATTGAAGTTGCTAAAAACCTACTTAAAGCAGGAGTTTCTATTGATATCATAGCTCAAACTACTGGCCTTTCTAAAGCTGAAATTGTGCAACTCAAAGAGAAAGTCACGAGTTAATTTCAAACCACTTAACTGAACAGATATCGATATTTTGAAGTAAATATAAATAATTAGCCACCGACCAGGGTTTCTTTTGCTTTTTTTCAGCCTTGCTACTCGTTGGCGCCACGTCAGCTAATCACATGGGATTGTGCAATAGATACATTTTAACATAAAAAACTTTACTTTTTGAAATTTTGTATTACGCTCAGGTATAGTTCGCTATTAGTAAGGGGTAGTTATTATGAACAGAGAAGAAGCTTTAGAGATATTAGGCCTTAATCCCAGTGAAGGAGAAATTACAATAGCATATTTAGCTCGTCAATATTATCTTGATAAAGATTTAGGTGAAAGTGAGGATGTGCAAGAGCAAAATGAAGAAAAATTTAAAGAGTTAGGTGCCGCATATAAATTTTTTACTGGGAAAGATGCAAAAGAAGTTACAAATCCAACCGACGAAAATTTAGATGAGATTAATTCTCCTGAAGATCTAAAGTTTTATTTACATATAGCTCTTTTAAGGCAGGATATAGCATTTCTCGAAAAGCTCTTTTCTAAGTTCAAGAGCAATAAATATGAAAGATTTGGTGATTACATTAATGAAAAGCACTCTGAAAATGGTATACCGTTATTTTTTGCTATTTCTTCTGGCAATTTCAATCTTGTAAATTTGTTTTTGAAACATGGTGCAGATCCCAATATATGTGATATAGTTGTCGGGTTTCCCCTATATGAAACATGTCACTTGGGATATGGTAACATTGCAAAACTGCTATTGGAAAAAGATGCAGAGCTAAATGTACAAAGTGAAGATAGTAAATCTCTGTTATGTTGGGCGTGTTATCAAGGATATGGTGACATTGTAGAACTGCTCCTGGAAAAAGGTGTTGATCCTAATATACGAGATGAATATGGCGATGTTCTATTACATGAAGCGTTTTATAGAGAGCATTATAATGCTGCAGAAATGCTCCTAAAATATGGTGCTGATCCTAACATACAAAATAGACACGGTGAATTCCCATTACATGAAGCGTCTTATAAGGGACATGATATAGTCGTAAAACTGCTCTTGAAGCATCGTGCGGAACCTGATGTACGAGGTAAATATGATAAGTCTCCACTACATGAAGCGTGTTACGAAGGACATAACGGCATTGCGGAACTACTCTTGGAGCATAAAGCAAATCCCGATGTACGAAATAAATGTGGTGACACTCCACTGCATGCAGCGCTTTCTCAAAAGCATTATAGTGCTGTAGAACTACTTTTGAAACATGGTGCTGACCCTAATGTACGCAATGGGGATGGTGTATTTCCATTGCACGAAGCGTATTCTAGAGGGTGTGATAGTGTTGTAAAACAGCTCTTGGAGCATGGTGCAAATCCTAACATACAAAATAAATATGGTGAGTTTCTGTTATATGAAGCGCTTTCTGAAAAACGTGATAGCATTGTAGA
>NZ_JAHDJT010000001.1:0-20116 GCF_023661085.1 Wolbachia pipientis | reverse complement strand
AGAGATACTCTGGAAAAATGGTGCAGATCCTAATGTACAAGATAAACATGGCAAATTTCTCTTACATAAAGCGTTCTTGGGGAAGCGTGATGATATTGCAAAACAGCTTCTGGAACATGGCGCTAATCCTAATATAAAAGATCAAGAAGGCAAGTCGTTACTCTGCTGTGTTATTGATAGCCATGGCGATATTGATCGTTATAAAGCTGTAGAATTACTCTTAGATAAGGATGTTAACCCTAATGTGCAGGATAATCAAGATAGAACACCGTTGCACTACTTATGTAGCAAATATTATGAAGCTGGTAGTGTTGAAATCGCAAAATTGCTCTTAAGAAGAGGTGCTGATCCAGATTCAAAGGATAAGAGTGGCAAAAAACCAATAGACCTTGTTAATCCTGACAGTGGTATTGGAAAACTATTTGGCGCTATTAATTATAAAAAAGCATTCCGGTTTGAATGTGCTACATTATTAACTACAGTAAGTAGCATTGCCTTGATTTCTGGGGTTGCAAACGCGTATATAGGTAAAGTTTGGTGTTCTACTCTTGCAGTAGGTACGGCTGCTGTTGCATTACATTGTGCGTACCACGCAATAAAAATTATGCTCTTTTCAGAACCCTCAACTGAATTTACCGAAGCTAGGGCGGAGTTTCTTGATAGTCAGAAATCACCCAATCCGGCAGGTGGAGCTTAATAATTAGAGACTAAAGGAGTTCTTTTTTAAAAAACTTAAGGTATAATATAGGCATTTGATATCTTTTATAGTGATTATGCCGAGTTTAAGCTACCTTTATGGTGACAATGCAGAGTTTGTGGAGGAAATGTATAGCCGTTACTTGCAAGGCGATAAATCAATCGGGGAGGATTGGTATAGAATTTTTTCAAGCAATTTAGAGGCGAGTCAGGCAAAGCCCTGCAGTGTGCAGCATGCAGTCAAGGCGGACAATTCAGCTTCTGATCTGGCAAATTTTTTCAGATCTTACGGTCATTTTTTTGCAAATCTTAATCCTTTATCACCAAATGTAAATAAAGAAATGGATTATCAGAAATATTCAAACCTCTCTCCAACGCATGACGCTGGAATTTATAGAGATATTTACTGCAAGAATATCGGTTTTGAATTTATGCATATTTCCTCTTATGAGGAAAGAGTGTGGCTGCAGGAGAAAATTGAAAACCAGACCTATACTCTAAGCTCTCAGGACAAAAAAGAGATACTTAGGCACTTGATCGAATCTGAGATGTTCGAACAGTTTCTCCATATGAAATTTCCTGGATATAAGCGTTTCTCTATCGAAGGTGGAGAGTCAACTATTGTTGCAATTGAGAGGATCATCAGTGATTCTGCAGCTTTTGGTATTGAAGAGGTAGTTCTCGGTATGGCTCACCGCGGACGACTCAGTGTTCTGACCAAAGTTATGGGGAAAGAATATGCGGCAATGCTATCCGAATTTCAAGGCAACCTTGCGTACCCAAGTGGTCTTGAGGTGTCTGGCGACGTTAAATATCATCTCGGTTACTCCTCTGATCGCACACTTACTGGCAGTAAAAAAATACATTTGAGTTTATGCCCTAATCCATCCCACCTTGAAGCGGTAAACCCGGTTTTGGTTGGAAGAATAAGAGCAAAGCAGAATATGAGATCTGTGCTTGGAATATCAATTCATGGTGATGCAGCTTTCATCGGTCAAGGGGTGGTTGCTGAAACTCTGACCTTGAGCAATATTGAGGGTTATAAAGTGGGTGGCATTGTACACATTGTCATTAATAACCAAATTGGTTTTACTGCGAGCCCATGCTGCGCGCGGTCATCTTTTTATTGCACTGATGTAACTAAATCTATAGAAGCTCCAGTATTTCATGTTAATGGGGATAATCCAGAAGCAGTAAGTTTTATCGCAAGTTTGGCGATGGAATATAGGCAGAAATTTAAAAAGGACGTGGTGATTGACATAATATGTTACCGCAAACATGGCCATAATGAAGGCGATGAGCCAAATTTCACTCAGCCACTCATGTATAAGGCAATATCAAAGCATAAAACTCCAGGGAAACTGTATGAAGAGAAGCTGACTGCAGAGCAAGTGCTAAGTAGTGATGAAGTGAGCAAATTACGCAGCGAATTTAGGGCAAAGTTGGATAAAAGCCTTGTTGAATCAGCGGCTTACACTCCAAAAAAAGCTGACTGGTTCGGTGGTGTGTGGTCAAAGCTGAGAAGAGCAAAGTTGAACGATTTGAGTGAGTACTATACGGATTCTGGTGTTTCGCTAGATGAGCTGAAAAAACTGGGTGTACACATAAACAGTAATATCCCAAGCAGTTTTAATATCAACAATAAGGTTAGAAAAATACTTGATGGAAGAATAGATAGTATAAATTCCGGTCATGATATAGATTGGGCAACGGCTGAAAGTCTTGCGTTTGCATCGCTGCTTACAGAAGGAATAGGGGTACGTTTATCAGGACAAGATTCTGGCCGTGGGACTTTCTCGCACCGTCATTCAAGGCTTGTTGATCAAGTGACGGAAGAAGCGTTTATTCCACTGAGTAATATAAATGAGAAGCAAGCTCACTTTGAGGTCATAGACAGCGCTCTATCTGAGTATGCTGTAATGGGCTTTGAATATGGGTATAGTCTTGACTCTCCGTATTCACTGGTGCTCTGGGAAGGGCAATTTGGTGATTTTGCAAATGGCGCGCAAATTATAATCGATCAATTTATTGCATCGGCAGAAACAAAGTGGTTGCGATCGAGCGGTCTAGTTTTATTGCTGCCTCATGGTTATGAAGGACAAGGACCTGAGCATAGCTCCGCGCGTATAGAGAGATTTTTGCAACTCTGCGCAGAAGATAATATGCAAGTAGTTAATTGTTCTACTCCAGCAAATTACTTTCATGTCTTGCGCCGGCAAATTCATCGGGACTTTCGTAAACCTTTGGTGGTGTTTACACCTAAATCACTACTGCGTCACAAAAGAGCAGTTTCTAACTTGTCTGACTTTGAAGGAAAATTTCTCACGGTAATTCCAGAATATAGAACAGGCTTAGTTTCAGATGACAAAATACGCAAAGCCATAATATGCAGTGGTAAAGTTTATTACGATATAATTGAAGCACGTGAAAGACAAAAAATAAACGATATAGCAGTAATACGTTTGGAGCAGTTCTATCCATTTCCTGCAGATAAATTAAGTAATGAACTTGAGAAGTACAAAAACGCTGAGATTGTATGGTGTCAAGAAGAACCAAAAAATATGGGAGGATGGTTTTTTGTCAACCCATTGATAGAAGAAGTGTTATCCAATCTCAATATTCAAGCAAAAAGACCTAAATGCATTGCAAGGCCTGCTGCTGCGTCTCCTGCATGTGGATATGCTAGTGTTCACACCCAGCAGCAAGAGGAAATTTTGAGGCAGGTTAACTAAGCTTCACCTCCACTAGTGGAATGTTGCTCCAACTGCTGCTACCGTAGTTATCAATAGAAGCGCTCAGGTAATCTGTATCAAAACGCACGGGCACATCAAATTCAAAACTTGCAGTGATTACTGCACCTTTTGCTGATGGTCTGGTAAACATAATTTCTCCAGTTGAGTAATTCACTGAATATTTTTCTGCCTCTACACCATCTAGGTAATTTTTTATTGTGTCGTGTACTGGCTTTTTAATCATTCGTATATGCTTGTCTTTTCCGCTAACATAGGTTTTGATCAGTTGAAAAGTCGTTTTTTTGTTGTCCCCTATTCCAATCTCTTGATTGGTGGCTGTAAAGTCTGACCAATCTTTAAAACGAAATCCTATTGCCCTACCTTTTCGTGCATTAAAAAATGTTATGAGTTCTGTTAGCTGCTCATTTGATCTGACCCCATAAGCTATGTTGTACCTAGCACGAGCATGAGACCAGTTGATATTGCGCTGTTCACAACCATCATGGATTGTTACGACATCAGTGGAAAATTCCGGTCCTCCAGTGGAACCGCAGGATATATTTTCTGGAAATCTCATCTCTGTAAATGACATATGTCCTCCTGAAAAATAAGATTGAAATAATGTGGCTGAAGAAGGTTTGGGAAGTGTTTCACATAGTAAACGATATCATGAAAGCGGTTGAAACTTTATACCGCTAAGATAACATTTTAAACTGCTGCTATATTTACCACACCTATAGTTACTATACTTAAGTTCACTTGTACTGTCAAGCAAAAAAATAAAATTTTATGACAAACTGAAACTAGCTTTGTTTATGGCTTAATTCATCTACTTTCTCACGTAACACATCCAAGTCAGTTGCTCCTACAAACAGACTATCCCTAATTATTAAAAAAGGTGTACCGCCTACTCCTAGATTCCTTACTAAAAGTCTGCTGTTGTTTATCATCTGTTCAATTTTGTCTGCATTGTTTTTCATAGAATCATTGAAGTCGTTCTCATTGATTCCTATGCTTTTCAATATACCCAATATATTTTCGTCTGAAAATTCTCCTCTGTGGTCTAAGGCAGCATAGTGAAAATCAAAATATTTTCCTTTATCAATAAAATAGACAGCTAAAGCACTTTTTGCTGCCTTTAAAGAATCGTTACCAAGTATTGGAGTGTCCCTAAAAATGTACTTAACTTTGCCGTCATTGATCAACTGTTTTACATCGTCCTTTATGGCTTTGCAATAGCCACAAGAATAGTCAAAAAACCCTACAGCTATAACATTGCTATTTTCATTTCCTGAGTAAGGATAAGTGGGGTCAAATATTTCATTTTTATACTGTAAGATTTTACCTCTAGCCGCGTTATCCCGAGCAGCGTAACTACTTTTAATTGATTCTTCCCGGAGCGTTTTTATAATCTTATCAAAATTTCTACTTATATAGTTATCTAATCTCTCGCCTATATACTTATCGTTTAGCACTTGGCTGCGATTTGAGAGCCAATTATTTATTATTGGCAAACTTGCTATTACTATTATTAAAATTAATAAAAACGATATTCTAGACATACGCTCATGGACCTGCAATATAAAATTTTTAGTATACAAGTAAATGTATATTAAAGAAAGCATCTAATGTTAAGTATAGCCAACTTTGCCGCAAGTGCAAACTTTACGCAAAGAAACTCAGGCACAAAACTCATCAGAAGATTTTATAATGCAAGTAGCCAAAGCACGCCAGGACAGCTAATTATAAGATACTCTATCCTTTACCGCCACGTATAGCAACCGTAAACGCGGCGGTAAAAAAGTTGATCATCTTATAACCGCCGTGTATAATGCTAGCAAACGCGGCGGTAAATTATATGAGCGAACCAATAATTGGTAGAGAAAAGGAAACAGCCATTCTAGAAAGTAAGCTTCTTTCCCAATCAGCTGAATTTATTGCTGTTTATGGTCGGCGTCGTGTGGGCAAGACGTACCTAATAAAACAATTTTTCAGCAAACATGCCGATATTTTATTTGAACAGACTGGTCTTAATAATGGTACTTTGCAGGAGCAGCTTGCAATTTTTACACAATCATTATCAAATACTTTTTACAAAGGTGCAAGAATGGCTTTGCCTAAAAATTGGATGGATGCATTACAGCAGTTAACACTTGCTATTGATAACACACATAAGAACGAATTGTCTTATTTTTTGATGAACTGCCATGGCTCGCGGCAAGAAAATCTGGTTTTCTGAAAGCATTAGAATATTTTTGGAACACACGCTGGACATACCGCAAGAAACTTATTTTGGTTGTGTGTGGTTCAGCAGCTTCTTGGATGTTGGAAAATTTAATTTATAGTAAAGGGGGATTGCATAATCGTATTACTGCGAGAATACCTTTGCAGCCTTTTAACTTACGTGAAACTAAAGAATATCTAAGATATTTAGGAGTCAACCTTAATCACCAGCAAATATTGCAGCTCTATATGGCTATGGGAAGAATACCGCATTACCTTAAGGAAGTAAGTAAAGGATTATCGGCAGCACAAAATATTAATGTGATCTGTTTCCAGGAGGATGGTTTATTATTTGATGAATTTGATATGCTATTCCATTCTCTGTATGAAGAGCCAGAAACGTATCTCAGCATTATTCGCGCAATTGCAAAAAAGCCAAAAGGGATCAGTAGGAAAGAACTTATAAAAGTAACTAAAATCGCTGAGGGTGGTCGCTTAACTACTAAATTAAGGAGCTTAGAAGAAGCTGGATTTATTGGTGATTTTTTACCACTGAGTAAAGCAAAAAGAGGAGTATATTACAGAATAATTGACGAATATATATTATTCTATCTAACATGGATTGAACCGTTTAGAGAAGTAACAAAAAGGGTAATAATAAGCGATGCCCACTATTGGGAGTTAGCAATAAAGAAACCAGCTTGGCAAACATGGACAGGACAAACATTTGAAGCAGTGTGTTTTAAACATGCCAATAAAATTAGAAGAAAATTAAATATAGAGCATATAGCAGTCATATGTGGAGATTGGCAATATCACCCAGAGAAGAACAGTAAAGAATCTGGTGCTCAGATTGACTTAGTTTTCGATCGAGAAGATGGGTGTGCAATGCTTTGTGAAATAAAGTATAGTGATAAACCTTATACAGTAACGAAGGAATTTGTTGAACAATTAAAGAAAAAAGAAACAGTTTATAGAGAAAAAATGAAATCAAAGAAGCAGATATTCTGGGTATTGATTGCTGCAAATGGAGTTTCTGAAAACCAACATCTAAAAGATACGATACATCATGTGATTACATTAGAAGATTTGTTTTGAGTTATGTATAACAACTTACGCAACTTCATCTCTGCTTTAGAAGAAAAAAAGGATCTAATTAGGGTTAAAAAGGAAGTTTCAACAGTTCTCGAAATGACAGAAATTCACCGTAGAGTTCTGTCAAGCAAAGGACCAGCAATCATTTTTGAAAATGTCGTCACAGAGAACGGCAAAAATTTGATTCCAGTTCTAGTGAATTTATTTGGCACTATTGATAGGATAGCTTTAGGACTGGGTATAAACCCTGATGAACTAAGAGATCTTGGTAAACTTCTAGCATTTTTACAGTCCCCTGAACCTCCAAAAAACTTCAAGGATGCTATGAAGATGTTTCCTCTGTTGAAAGTTGTGTTGTCGATGCGCAGTAAAGTCGTGAGCAAAGCTCCATGTCAAGAAGTGGTGCTAACTGGGGATAAAGTAGACCTCAGTTTACTGCCTATTCAAACGTGTTGGCCAAATGAACCTGCACCGCTTATCACCTGGCCGATTGTGGTAACAAAAGGACCCACGAAGGACAAGCAAGATAACTTCAATCTTGGAATATATCGTATGCAAGTCGTGGATAAAAAAACGACTCTAATGCGTTGGCTTGCACATCGTGGAGGGGCAGGTCAGCATAAACGGTGGAAGGAAAAGGGGCAAAGTATGAAGTTTCCTGCTGCTGCTGTAATCGGTAGCGATCCTGCAACACTTATCGCTGCAGTAACTCCAGTGCCAGAAACATTGTCAGAATACCAATTTGCTGGACTGCTGCGCAAGAAGCCGCTTGAACTTGTAAATTGTAAAACTATACCACTTCAAGTGCCAGCTCATGCAGAGATCGTTTTGGAAGGCTATGTGAGTTTGTATAGATATCAAGATGAAGGGCCATACGGAGACCACACTGGTTACTATAATTCTGTTGAACAATTTCCAGAACTTAACATTACTGCAATCACAATGCGTAAAAACCCAATATATCTTAGCACTTTCACTGGCAAGCCACCAGATGAACCATCGATTCTTGGTGAAGCACTCAACGAAATCTTTGTGCCGATTCTTATCAACCAATTTCCAGAGATAGTAGACTTTTATCTGCCACCAGAGGGTTGTTCCTATAGAATAGCAGTAGTGTCGATCAAAAAATCTTATCCCGGACATGCGAAAAGAGTTGTTATGGGCATACTCTCTTTTCTCAAGCAGTTTTTATACACGAAATTTATTATAGTTGTTGATGATGATATAAATATACGTGATTGGAAGGAAGTGATGTGGGCAATATCAACGAGAATGGACCCTATGCGTGATACAATCATGATAGAAAATGCACCAATT
Organism: Wolbachia pipientis; assembly: GCF_023661085.1. GTDB lineage: Bacteria > Pseudomonadota > Alphaproteobacteria > Rickettsiales > Anaplasmataceae > Wolbachia. The sequence continues at coordinate 12,053 of NZ_JAHDJT010000001.1, read as the reverse complement.
GATTATTTAGATTTTGCCTCTCCTGAAAGTGGACTTGGAGGTAAAATGGGATTTGATGCAACAAATAAAATCCCGCCTGAAACCAAACGAGAGTGGGGGAAAAAAATTGAAATGAGCGAAGAAATAGTAAAAAAAGTTACAGAGAAGTGGGGAGAGTATGGATTGTAGTGCTAAAAAGTTAAAAATATTATATACTTAGCTGAACAGCCAATGGCGTTAACTTAAGGGCCTCAATTAGCAAACTCTCTTAAGCGTATACCCATCTTGCACCGGACAGGTACATAGATGGTATAAACGCCACTCTTCGCTAGCTCATTCAATTTGGCTGATCATAATTTGTTGCTACTACACTTTCTTTCTCATCAAAATGTGAATGACAACTATTATTTTCTAACAGCTTTTCGTCATAAGTTTCAATATCAAAATATTTTTCATATTTATCTATATTATTACAAAGTGAAAGTGCTCTAACCTTGCTCATAATCAAACCTGTACCAGCAGGAATTAATCTTCCTACTATGACATTTTCTTTTAGCCCGCTCAAAGAATCTTCCTTTCCACAGAATGCTGCTTCTGTCAGCACTTTCGTTGTCTCTTGGAAGGAGGCAGCAGAAATAAAGGAATTAGTTTCAAGGCTAGCTCTCGTAATTCCCTGCAAGATAGGAAGATAACTAGCAGGTCGCTTGCCAGAATTGTTCATAGCATTATTTTCCCTATCAACTTCCAGTTTATCAATGCTTTCGCCAACTAAGTACATAGTATCGCCAGGATCGGTAATTTCTACTTTTTGCAACATTTGTTTTAATATTACTTCTAAGTGTTTGTTGTCTATACGAACACCCTGCAATCTATAGACTTGCTGTATTTCAGAAATCATATAGTGTGCTAGAGCTTCGAGTCCAAGTACACGTAAAATATCATGAAGGTCAGGATCACCATCCATCAATAGATCACCTTTACGTACAAAATCACCCTCATTGACTATTACGTACTTGCTTCTTGATACCAGATATTCAACTGGAGAAATCTGCTCATCTACAGGTTTAATTAATATACTGCGCTTTCCTCTCCGATCTTTCTCAGAAAATGCTACATAACCATCTATTTCACTAACAATTGCATGCTCTCTAGGACGACGTGCTTCAAACAATTCTATGACTCTCGGTAAGCCACCAGTAATATCACGGGTTTTGACTGATTCTCTTGGCGTTCTTGTAATAATGTCACCTGCATGAACCTTCTGGCCATCTTGTACATTTAGTACTGCACCAATTGGTATAAAATAGCATGCTTCAACGCCACTTGCGAGTGTCATTACTTCACCGTTATCGTCAAGCAACACTATACGAGGACGCAAATTAGCTCCACCAGAATGCAATTTCCAATCCTTTACTACTTTACTTGATATTCCGGTAGATTCATCCATAACCTCAGTGATTGACACTCCATCTTTTAAGTTGCGATAAGATACTGTACCAGTCTTTTCCGTGATAATAGGTAATGTATAAGGATCCCATTCTGCAACTCTGTCACCAATTTTTACTGACTGACCTTCATCCACATAAAGCTTGGCACCATAAGGTACACTATGTCTCAATTTTTCACTACCGAGACTATCAATTAATATAACTTCACAAGAACGACTTATTACAATTTTATCTCCATTTTTGTCTATAATTATATTACTGTTGTTCAATTTTATTTTAGCATTAATAGAAGCTATAATATTTGAAGATTCAACGCCCCTAGTCATTACTCCACCTATGTGGAAAGTACGCATCGTTAACTGAGTACCTGGCTCTCCAACGGATTGAGCGGCTATCACACCAACTGCCTCACCTATCGAAACAATTCTACCAGTTGCAAGGTCTCTTCCATAACACAGAGCACATACACCTGGGCCTAGTTCACAGGTTAAAGGTGACCTAATTTTCACAGCGTCAAGACCTGCAATGTTAATTTGCTTTACCTTACTTTCATCAATCAATTCTCCTGCTTTCACTAATAATTCTTTTGTCACTGGATTATATATATCATTTGCAGCTGTTCTGCCCAGCACAACGCTCTCTAAAGATGCAACTATGGTACCTCCTTCAACCGTGGCTCTTACAACGAGACCATTTTTGGTTTTACAGTCATGTTTTGTAACTATGCAGTTTTGAGACACATCAACCAAGCGACGAGTTAAGTACCCAGAGTTTGCAGTTTTAAGCGCAGTATCAGCAAGACCCTTACGTGCACCATGAGTAGAATTGAAGTACTCAAATACGTTTAACCCTTCACGGAAGTTAGAGATTATAGGTGTTTCTATAATCTCACCAGAAGGCTTAGTCATAAGTCCTCGCATTCCAGCTAGCTGTTTCATCTGTGAAGTAGAACCCCTTGCACCAGAGTTAACCATCATATATACTGAATTGTATTTACTATTTCTATCGTATATAGATATTGCCTTTAACATATCATTGGCTATCATATCCGTACACTTAGACCATTCATCTATAACCTTGTTATACCTTTCACTTCTGGTGATTAACCCGTCTTGATATTGTATAGAAAACTTTTTAATTTCATTCCTAGCATGATCAACATGTGTGGCTTTAGTTTTAGGTATAACCAGATCACAACGACTAAAAGAAGTACCAGAAAATGTAGCATACTCAAAGCCAAGTACCATTAGTTTATCAGAAAATTCTACTGTAGCGCTTTGACCGCAGTGACGATATACTAAATCAACTATATTGGTTACTTCCTTAACTGTTAAGACCTGATTTACAAGATCAAAGCTCAAATTCTCATGTTTAGGAAAGATCTGCCATAATATTAGGCGACCAGGAGTTGTACGAACAGTTTTATAGCAAATTTCGCCGTCACTATTCGTATATTCCATCCTATGCTTTATACTAGAATGAATATGCAAAGTACCGTTACTCAGAGAGTGTTCAATTTCACCAAAAGTACTCGAGAATGGTATGTCATCATCTTCCTCGTCGGTTTGTTCTTGCAAAGTTAAGTAGTGTATACCAAGTATTATATCTTTACTAGGAACTATAATTGGTCTGCCATTAGAAGGGCTTAAAACATTATTAGTTGACATCATCAATACTCTAGCTTCAAGCTGAGCTTCTAATGAAATCGGCACGTGCACTGCCATTTGATCACCGTCAAAGTCAGCATTAAACGCTGTACAGACAAGCGGATGCAGTTGTATTGCTTTGCCTTCAATAAGGATTGGTTCAAAAGCCTGTATACCAAGCCTATGTAGAGTAGGTGCTCTATTTAACAACACAGGGTGTTCTTTTATTACCTCCTCAAGCATGTCCCAAACTTCTGGCTTCTCTGCTCTTATTAGCTTACTAGCAAACTTAATAGTTGGAGCCATACCATACATCTTGAGTTTTGAGTAGACAAAAGGCTTGAATAATTCGAGAGCCATTCTCTTTGGCAATCCACACTGATTTAACTTTAAAGTTGGACCAACAACTATTACAGAACGTCCAGAATAGTCCACTCTTTTTCCTAACAGATTCTGACGGAAACGACCTTGTTTTCCTTTTAACATATCGCTAATAGATTTTTTATATCCAACAGCACCAGCTTTACTCGCCAGAGTATTACGACGGCTGTTGTCAAAAAGAGAATCAACTGCTTCTTGTAACATTCTCTTTTCGTTACGAATCATAATTTCAGGAGGATTTAAACTTAATAGCTTTCTCAACCTGTTATTTCTATTAATAATAGTCCTATAATGATGATTCAGATCAGAAACTGCAGGACGACCACTTTCAAGCGACACTAAAGGACGCAAATCAGGTGGCAAAATAGGTATAGTCGTAAGTATCATCCACTCAGGTCTGTTTCCTGATTTGATAAAGTTTTCAATAATACGTAATCTCTTTATAATTTTCTTTCTTCTTATTTCGGAAGTAACAGATTCTAACTCCAATCTTAGATTCTTTCTAATTTCGTGTAAATCAAGACGAGTTAGCAACTCTCTTATAGCTTCAACACCTTGCATAGCCACAAAACTATCAGTTCCATAACTATCTTTAGCTTCATTGTAGGCTTTTTCACTAATAATCTCACCTTTTTCAAAAGGAGAAACAAGAGGATCTATTACAATGTAATTATCGCTATATAAAATGTTCTCAATATCTCTTAGAGACATGTCTAGTAATGCTCCAATCCTCGAAGGAAGCGATTTCAAAAACCATATATGAGCAACAGGAGATGCAAGCTCTATATGGCCCATTCTTTCTCTTCTTACTTTAGAAGATGTAACCTCTACCCCGCACTTTTCACATATACGACCTCTATGCCTTCTTTTTTTGTATTTTCCACATAAACATTCGTCGTCATTGACAGGACCGAAAACCTTAGGACAGAACAATCCACCTTTTTCAACTTTAAATGTACGATAGTTTGCAGTTGAGACGTCTTTTATCTCACCATAGGACATAGATTTAATACTTTCAGGACTAGCAATGGATATACTAATCTTATCAAAAGACTGTGCAATATTAGTATGAGATATGTCTTCAATAACTACCTCATTTTGCTTTAAAGCTACATTTAGACATAAAGAGCGTAATTCTTTTATCATCACATTAAAAGATTCAGGGGTCCCACACTCAAAATTACTGTCACCTTTTATTATTGATTCATAAATCTTAATCCTACCATTAATGTCATCAGACTTCACGGTTAACATTTCCTGTAAAGTATAGGCAGCACCATAGGCTTGCAATGCCCAACATTCCATTTCACCAAAACGCTGACCACCAAAATGGGATTTTCCTCCAAGAGGTTGCTGAGTAACCAAGCTATAAGGCCCTACTGAACGTGCGTGAATTTTATCATCAACTAGGTGGTGCAACTTAAGCATGTACATATAACCAACCGTAACCTTACGATCGAATTTTTCACCAGTGCAACCATCATACAATATAGTTTGCCCAGAGTTATCCAAACCAGCGAGTTCAAATAATTTTGTTATTTTTTCATCTTTTGGACCTTCAAATACAGGCGCAGCAACAGGAACACCATCACGTAATTTATTTGCAAACTCGATCAAGCTACTATCGTCAATCTCACGAATACCATTACAGATAGATACATCACTGCCACAACTATATACCTCAATAAGGAAGTTACGTAAGTTGTCGTGTGCGCTTTTACAAGAGTTTAAATAATTTTCCACTAATGTGCTTAGCTCGTCATTTAGTGCATTTTTATTAGATATATTAAAAATAGAGGCCGCTATTTCTTCATCGCTAACTTCTTCAATTTTTCTGTTATCAAGGTATGCTGCTGCAAATTTTGCAGGGTTATCATTGTCAAGAGACCTAATTTTCTTACAGAAAGTACTTTTAGTTTTGTTGACTTCATCAAGAATTTCACCTACTTTTTCTCCCAATTTTTTGCAAGCCCAACCTACATGAGTTTCTAATATTTGTCCCACATTCATTCTTGATGGCACACCTAGAGGATTAAGAATAATATCAACAGGAGTACCATCTTCTAAATAAGGCATATCCTCCACTGGTACAACTCGAGAAATCACCCCTTTGTTTCCATGTCTACCGGCCATTTTATCTCCTGGCTGCAAACTGTGCTTCACAGCAATGAAAACTTTTACTGACATTGACACACCCTGAGGTAAGTCATAACCCTCATCTAATTTTTCTACTTTTTGTTTAAACTGTGTTATTGCATTTGATACTTTTTCATCAAAGTCTTTTTTTAAGCTCTTAACTTGTTCAGAAATAGACTTGTTTTTTAACCCTATACTCCACCATTGTTCACGTTCAATAGCGTTAAGTTTTTCTTGATCTTGAGAGCCAGAATGCACGAGAAGTTTTTCTAGTTCATCATAGAAATACTCACTAGCTACATCGATTACATAGTCCCGCTCTTTCTCTAGATCATCCATTTCTTTTTGCTTAATAAGCAATGCCCTTTCGTTCTCTTCAACTCCCCTACGTGTAAAGACCCTTACATCAATTACTGTTCCTTCAACATCTGGAGATGTGTACAAAGAGGAATCTGCACAATCGAATGACTTTTCACCAAAAATCGTCATCAACAATTTTGTTTCAGGAGGTAATGAAAGAGAAGGTTTAGGTGTAACTTTACCTACTAAAATATAGCCTGGACCCACTCTTGTACCAATTTTTACTATACCACTATCATCCAAGTGGTATAGATTTTCTTCATTAACACCAGGTATAGCACGAGTTATTTTCTCTGATCCTAAAGGAGTATCATGTACAACACATTCAAATTCTTCTATATGGATAGAAGTAAATAGATCCTTTTTAACAACTTCACTGGAAATAATAATAGAGTCTTCAAAATTATAACCTTGCCAAGACATAAAAGCGACCAGCAAATTTTTACCAAGTGCTAGCTCACCACTATTAATTGCAGGACCATCAGCTATTACATCACCCTCTTTAACATAATCACCAACACGTACTAGTGGCCTTTGATTAATGCAAGTATTATGATTGGAACGCTGAAATTTCTTTAAATGATAAATATCTACACCCAGGTAGTTAACCCTTTTTTCATCAAAGGCGCGTATAACTATGGAATTACTATCAGAGCTATCGACTATGCCATCACGTTTTGCCAAAACTACAGCACCAGAACCAGAAGCAACAAAAGATTCCATACCAGTTGCAACCAAAGGAGCAGTAGGCTTCAATAAAGGTACAGCTTGGCGTTGCATATTTGAACCCATTAATGCTCTGTTGGCATCGTCATTTTCTAAAAATGGAATCAAGGAAGCTGCAACTGATATTACCTGTTTAGGAGATACGTCAATGTAACTCACTTGATCGCTACTTACCATGGCAAAACTACCAGCATACCTACAGTATAGCATATCATCAACAAAACGGTTATTTTCATCGAGCCTTGCACTGGTATCAGCTATATAATACGAACCTTCATCTATTGCAGATAGATACTCAATTTGATCAGTGACAACCCTATTTACTACTTTCCTGTAAGGGCTTTCAATAAAACCATATTTATTAACACGTGCATATATAGCCAAACTGTTGATTAGCCCTATATTTTGCCCTTCAGGGGTTTCAATGGGGCAAATTCTTCCATAATGAGTTGGATGAACATCACGCACTTCAAATCCTGCACGGTCTCTCGTTAAACCGCCAGGACCTAATGCTGATAACCTTCTTTTATGCGTTATTTCAGATAATGGATTAGTCTGATCCATAAACTGGGATAATTGAGAAGAATTAAAGAAATCTCTTAAGACATTAGTTAATACTTTTGGATTAATAAAATCAGATGGAGAAACTTTGTCTAAACTAGAAGTAGACATAGAGTCAATTATTACACGTTCCAATTTTAGTAACCCAGCCCTAAACTGATTCTCTATAAATTCTCCAACTGATCTTACTCTTCTATTTCCCAAGTGATCAATGTCATCCACAGATCCTTGACCGTCACGTAACAATACTATTTTTCTTACAATTTCAACAATATCTTCATGTGTTAAGACGGTTAAATCCTCGTCACAACTTAACCCAAGATAAGAATTCAGTTTCAACCTACCAATATTAGACAGGTCGTAATACTCAGGGTTGAAGAAAAGATTATGAAAAAACTCTTCTACTATTTCCAAAACGGGAACTTCACCAGGACGCAAAACTCTATATATTTCATACAGCGCATCCTGATAAGACATGTTTTCATCTAGAAAAAGTGTATTTAATATATAAGGCCCAACATATAGATTATCAATGTTTAAGACTGATATTTCACCCACAGATAGTAATTCAAGCTTTTTTACATCTTCCACTTTTATAGACTCACCAGCAGATAAAATTTTCGTAGAGCTAACACTATCTACTAAGTCTTCTGCAAGAAATAAACCACATATAGAATCGAAAGGCACTAGATACTCTTTTAATCCATCATAATGTAGCTTTTTAGCTAGCCTTGAGGTAACACGAACATTAGCCTTAAGTAACACATTACCTTCAACGTCCATTAAGTCAAAAGGTAACCTAACTCCCTTAAATTTGTCAGGAATAAAAGGTACTTTCCAGCCATTTTTGTATTTTACATACTTTATCTTTTCATAAAATTTATCGAGTATATCATTATTTGACAGGCCCAACGCTTTTAATAAAACTGAGATTGGTAATTTTCTTTTCCTATCAATACGAAAATACAAATGGTCTTTAACATCAAACTCAATATCAAGCCAAGAACCTCTATAAGGAATAATTCTAGCAGAATAAATTAATTTACCGGAGTTATAAGTTTTTCCCTTATCGCTATCAAAAAATACACCAGGAGACCTATGCATCTGTGAAACGATAACTTTTTCCACCCCATTAATGATGAAAGTGCCTTTATCAGTCATCATCGGCAACTCACAAAAGTGGACTTCCTGCTCTTCTATAAATTTTACAATAGTTGCAAGCTTGGAACGATCCCCACTCTCTTTAATCGATCTATATTCATCAAGAGAAATACCATCTTGTAGAACAACAAGACGTATAGAAGCAATAACTCGAGCAGAAAAAGTTATACCGCGCTTTATACATTCAGACTCATCATACTTAGGATCATCTATTCTGCAGCTTATGAACTCAATAGTAGCCCTGTGCAAAGGATCATCTACTGGAAAGACTGAATGAAAAATAGATTCAAGTCTTTCATTATCATGACTTCCAGGAGTAAATGACTTGTATGACTCTTTTTGAACTTTAACTAAGTCTAATAAAGAATCTTTTAAATCAATTGACCTGGAATAAGAAACCCTAGGAACAAAAGCATCAGAAACACACATATAAGAAGAATCAACCATTAAAACACCCCAAACTAACTAAAAGTGCTGCATCAATATAAAATTAATATATTAAATATAAGCATCTTATTCAAGTTCCACTTGAGTTGCTCCTGCTTCAATGAGTTGTTGCTTTATTTTCTCTGCTTCATCTCTAGGAATATTAGCAGTCAAATCCTTAGGCAAGGATTCAACTAACTCTTTTGCTTCTTTTAAGCCTAATGTAGAATTAACCTTTCTAACCATTCTAATGATTTCCATTTTTTTGCTTGCATCAATTTCTTTAATTACAACTTTACACTCAGTTTTTTCTTGAGAAGCAGAACTAGCAGCATTATCACTAGTAGGTGCACTAGCACCAACAACCCCGCCAACAAAAGAACCAGCGGGTAATCCTATCTTCTCTTCTAGAACTTTTACAAGTTCAGAAGCCTCTAATAGATTCAAAGATAATATTTTATCAACCAAATCGTTTGTTACATTACTCATACCACTACCTTACTTAACAACAAATTTATTTTTTAGAACTATAATAATTTAACACTCTTATAAGCCTCATGGAAGGTGAGTTAATAGATAACGCCAACCGAGCAGGAATATTATAAGATATTAAACGCATAATTTTAACACGCAACTCATCCAGAGAAGGCAACTTAGCTAGTTTATTAACATCCTCTACTGTAAGCAATTGATTTAAGTGAGCTGCGCAAATCACAGACATCTTTTTTTTATTAGCATCAACGAAATCAACTATCAGCTTTGCAGCTTCTATTATACCACTAGAGTATATGATAGCAACAGGACCAGAAAACCTATCTGATAAATAGGGAAATCTATCAGTTCTTTCTAAAGCTAAACGTGCTAGAGTATTTTTAACTACTAGCATCCCGCCTGCTACAGCTTTTAGGCCATTCCTGAGGGCTAATGAGTCACTGGCATTTATAGATTTAAAATTTACCAGTATTAAGAAATCATTATTTACAAACACATTCATTATGTTCTTTATAAAATCATCCTTACTTTCACGCTTCACAGTATTACTCCCTTAAATTATATCTTCCACTTTGTTTATTTTATAAGCTTTGCCCATAGTTGAATTTAAAAAGACACTCTTAAAGTACACTCCTTTAACAGAAACAGGTTTACTATTTTTAATGATTTTAAGAAAGGCTTTCAAATTTTCTAGCAAATCATCAACACCGAACTTGACGTTTCCTAATTTACCATGGATAATACCATTTTTGTCTGTCCTAAATTTTATTTGACCAGACCTAATGGTTTTAACAGCTTCTGCAACTTTAGAAGTTACGGTACCAAATTTAGGATTAGGCATTAACCCCTTGGCACCTAATACTTTTGCAATAGGAGTAATTTTTGCTATAAAATCGGGAGTGGTAACACACCAATCAACATCTAACTTTCTACCCTTTTTTATTTCTTCAACTAAATCCTCCCCTCCTACAATATCAGCACCAGCTTTCTCAGCTTCTGATAAATGCTTATCTTGGGCAAAAACAGCTACTTTAATATCTTTTCCAATACCCTTAGGCAAAACCACTGTACCGCGCACCTGTTCTTCAGATTTACGTGAATCCACACCTAAATTAACTGCAACATCAATTGACTCGTCAAACTGTGCTGAAGCAGACTCAATAATCTTTTCTAAACATTGCTTGGGATTACCGTGATATGTATTCATGCGTCTAACCTTCTATAACTTCTATACCCATAGATTTGGCAGTGCCTATAACCATTTTCACTGCTGAATCCTCATTATCCACTTTCATGTCAACCATTTTACATCTTGCTACCTTAATTATAACAGACATAGGCAATTTTGCCACCAATTCTTTACCCGGATTATTGGAGCTTTTGGTCAATTTAGCTTCCTGCTTAAGCAAATAAGCAACAGGCGGACCACTGACAGTAAAATCGTGAGAGCGATCATCCTTTATAGAGATTCGTACTGTTACCAAATCACCTACCTTATAGTTAGCGTTAGCCGTGCTAGTTGCTTTATTAAAAGCTTCGCAGAACTTAGGAACGGGTATACCACGCGGACCAAGCACCGAAGCAATTTTTGGCCCGGGTACTGCCTTTCCCGCTTCCATTAATAAGTTAATCTTAGCAACCACGACACTCATAATTAATCCTCTATTTTCTCTACTTGAGCTAAATCTAACTCTATTATTGTTGGCTTACCTAGAATTGACACTTCTACATTAATAATTTTTTTCTCATCGTTAATCATATCTACTTTACCAGTAAAATTTTGAAAAAGACCATCGTTAATTTTCACCTTTTCTCCCTTTTCATAACCATGACTTAATTTTTTCGTCTCTTGAGCATTATAAAGTGCATTACACATTGAGCGAATCTCATCATCCAAAATTACCTTGGGAACATTACCATCTTTTAAGAACCCATAAACTTTAAGAGACTTTGGTATATTATTAACAAAGTTTAACACTTCATCGCATAAATTTACATATAAAAAAACATAACCAGGAAAGCATTTCCTTCGTGTAACAGTTTTTTTAGACCTTAATTCTGCCTCACTTGGCTCTTCATATGGGATAAAAACTTCCTTAAAATAATCGCTAACTCCTAATCTCATAGAATTTTCTAACACGTGTTGACACACTTTTTCTTCATAATTGGAAGCAACTCTCAAAATATACCACTTGTATTTGTCGAATTCTCTACGCTTTAAACTCATTTCATCATCTGAAACTACTTCAAAATTACCAGGCTCATCACCGCAGAACCCAGGTGTTTGATTCAGAATATCCTTGCTCTCATCACATAGATGCATATACACATACACTTCACACAACTCCCTTACGTCAGATTTTGAATTACCTGCCGTTTGATAAGGAATAAATACCTCCTTGAAATAAGCAGTGTAGTTCATCAACTCACGTACGTGCCTCTCATGCCCGTAATCAACTTTAATAATGTACCACTTATATTCCATAAACAGTTCCAAATAAAGCTTTAATTGCGTAAAGAGACGTAAAATCTACCAAATGAAAGAAAACTGAAAAGCATAATATAACAACTGCTACAACAAATAAAGACGACAACACTTCTTGCTTCTTCACCCAGGCAATTTTTCGTATTTCCTGCTTGATATCACACAAAAAGACACTTAAACCTTTTAACATTTCTACCACAACATTAATGCAGGAGCGATAGGAATTGAACCTACAACCTCTGGTTTTGGAGA
>NZ_JAHDJT010000019.1 GCF_023661085.1 Wolbachia pipientis | reverse complement strand
AACGACTTATAAGCGCGTTTCAGCTTGTATAGGGAAAAACCCGAAGTTTTAAAAGGACATGCAGTGCACATAGTACGCCAAATACAAGTTCTCTTGTCATTTTAACCTGTACAGATTGGGAAGTTAAACAAATAGCTTCACTACTATAATAGGGGTAACGGCAAAAGTTGTCAAGTAGTTTTTTTGTTTCTATTCACTTTAACAAGTGAGCTACCTCTCTATAAAAGACCTATCAACTGTCGCAATTATAGGTGTAAACAAAAATGACAAAAGAGTACGGGATTGAGTAACTATATACACTTCTGCTGGCATACCGGGATATAGATATACATTTTTGAACTGAGCAAGCTCTGACTTTGGTATCACCACACGTACTGAATAATAACGCCCTAACCTTGGATCATCGAGGGCATCAGGAGAAATATGGCTTACTATACCATTAATCAAACTTAAACGACGTGCGCTGTAAGCACTCAGCCTTACTTTCACCTTTAGTCCTTCCAATCCGTCAATAGAGACTATATTGCTATCTTTTTTTTGTGCCGACAGTATCTCCTCTATATTTCTAGTCTGAATTTTAGCGTCTATTATTAAATCATCATTAGATGGCACTATGCTCATAATCGGCACACCAGACTGTATAACACCACCTTCCGTATGGTACCGTATATCCGTAACTATTCCATTTTGAGGCGATCTAATAATTGTGCGTGTTAACGCATCTTCTGCGACCATCAATCTTTCTCTCAAGTCAGCAATAGACGTGCTAACTTCCTTAAGCTCAATGTTTGCTCTCTCTTGAGCGTCATTCTTCACATTTATGATTTCTAACTCGTTTTCCCCAATTTTTTGTTGCACTTGAGATATCGCAGCACGGTAATGACCAACTCTACCTTCAATTTCAGCAAACTGCTTTTCCAAAGCCAAAATGTGTGGCTTACCTATGTGACCACCGTTAAGAAGTTGCCTTTTTGTTTCTAATTCCTCAGCTATTAAGTCATATTGCTTAAGAGCTGCATCCAGTTGAGAATTCAGCCCTACTAGCTCATCATGTAACTGTCTTATACGCTGTTGCAGTATGTCGGTTTTTCCCAATATACTCTTGTGCTGAGAATCAAATAATCTTATCTGATTTTTCATCACTTTGTTTGCAAGATTGCCATCAGACAATTCTTTGACTTCATCAGGAAATTCAATTATGTCCAAATCTCCCCTAATAGCAATAAGTCTTGCTTCAGTTGCCAAAAGCGATAAGAGTTTTTCTTTGATTATACTCAAATTTGCCTTCTCGTTAACATCACTTAACAAAACTAAAGGCTCATCTTTTTTAACTGCTTGGCCCTCTCTGACCAAAATTTTACTTATTATTCCTCCACCCAGATGTTGAACTATTTTCCTGTTTGAAGATACAATAACTTCTCCACTTGCATGCACTGCCCCATCAATTGGAGCTATAGCCGACCAAATACCACCTACTCCAAAAAAAATGAGTATCACTATCAGACCAAAAAACAGTGGTCCCCATGTTACTCTCAGAACCTCATTTACGTTATTACCCTCGCGTTTTAAAATAAAACTTACCACCGCATCAATCAATGCGAACGTTTTATCTAAAAACTTCGGATACTTCTTCTTTTTATTTTTTGTTCCTTGCATGCTTATATTATCACTATGGCCAAGTAGGCCTGTCAAAGAGAATCCAGCACTAAGTTTTTTTAACTTACTTATCATATATTACTGTGAACTTGCGTTAGCATTAAGATAACATACAAAAACAAAGAATCCATGACTTATGCACTTCATTTGGACTGCAAAACACCAGAATAAACTATTTAGTAACAATTTTGCTATACCTGACCTGACTTAAGCTTTTAACGAGTATGAAAGTTGCTTGTGTCATGCGAAAAATCTATTGCCAACTAGACAATGCTCTGTTAGTAATCGGATAAGGCGAGGTTATTATGTTTCGATTAGAAGGCAGAAAATTCCTGATTACTGGTGCATCAGGTGGAATAGGGCAGGTAATTGTAAAAACTATGCATAAAGCTGGAGCAATTCTATGTATTTCTGGTACAAAAAAAGAAGCCCTAGAAGAAGTTGCTAAACTATATGAAAAAAATATTTATATACTTCCTTGCAACTTATTAAATTCCGAGGAAGTACACCAGCTGATAAATAGGGCAAATGAGTTGATGGAAGGTTTCGACGGGCTCGTATGTAATGCAGGCATTACACAAGATAGTTTATTGTTGAGAATGACAGATGAAGCATGGCAAAAAGTGATTGATATTAACTTGAGTTCTACGTTTAAACTAAATAGAGAAGCATGCAGGAAACTAATTAAGAATAACTGGGGGAGGATTATAAATATTTCTTCAATAGTAGGGTTAACAGGAAATGCTGGACAGGCAAATTATGCAGCATCAAAAGCTGGAATAATAGCCATGAGTAAATCCATAGCAAAAGAAGTTGCAAGTCGCAATATAACAGTAAATTGTATTGCTCCTGGGTTTATAGATACTAAAATGACTGAAGTTTTAACTGCAGAACAAAAGAGAAAAATACTAGATAATATTCCAATGAAAAAAATGGGGACGGGAGAGGAAATAGCGGCAGGAGTCCTGTTTTTAGCAAGTGAGGAAGCAAAATATACCACAGGGAATGTGCTGAACATTAAGGGGGGTTTATTTATGTAGTGATACCTTATTTGTGGACAAGCCATAAACTTTACTTTAAAATAAATATGTGTAATAAAATTGCTTTTATTACACTAGTTTATTATTTAGAGGCAAAAAAATGAATTCTATAATAAGAAAATTTTTTAATGTTCTATATGCAATATTGATTCTCTCAGGTTACTCAACCGCTTCTGGCGCTAATGATACCATGGACAGCACAGCTGAAGTAATATGCAACATTATTGGGTATGTGTGGGGAATAGGTGGTCCACTTATGACTGTAGTGATAATTGGTGCGTCCTTGCTTGCAATATTTGGTAGAATGCCTTGGCCAGCTCTTTTTGCTTTAGGCATGTTTTGTGGCGTATTCTTTGGTGCCAAGACGATTATAATGAAAGTTATGCCTAATATAAGCAGTGAAGCACAGGACACGCTTAAAAAGTGTGCAGATAAATAACTAGTAAAAGTAATAACGTATTAAAGTGCTGTCATCCATTAAGTCGTTTCATGTCTTCAATTTGCAACAAGTAAGGGCTATCTTTTGGTAAAGTTTTGACAGCCAGTTCAGCATATTTCATAAACTGTTTTAAATTACCTTCAATGCAAGCCTTTTTCGTTAAGGCAAAATAATGCATTGCCGTATCAGCATTACGTTTATATGCGATACTTAAATACTTCCAGACAAAGGCATTATTTGGCTCTACACTTGCGATCTGTTCCAGGTAAAAAATTGCTTTCTTTGTATCACCGTACAACAATAAAGTATGGGATAATGTAAGTTTCACCAAATAACTGTCTTTTTCAGATAAATACCTAAGCGATTCTTCGTACGTTTTTATTGCTTCACCCAAATTCCCTGCCTTGTACAGCATTTCTGCTCTTAATTCATACAAGTATGGGTCATTGCGTGACTTTTGAACTAATGAATCAACTATAGCGATAGCCTCTTCCATCTTTCCTTGCCTATAATGGATTATAGCATTTACGTACTCAGAATTACTTTCATATTTATTGGATAACACATGTATGGGAGAAAAAAAGGAATCTAGCTTTGTAACCATACGCTTAAACCTTAGTAACTTATCTGCAAGAATTGGTTTCACATTGTTTTTAACCTTATAATTTTGTACAGCAAATATGCGCTTATCACTAAGCGGATGAGTGCGGAAATACCCTTCAGCATTTTCATGTTCGATACTTTTAAAGTAGTCAAAAATCTCTTTCATACCTGAATTATCATAGCCAGATTCATCAAGGTACCTTAAAGCATAGCTATCTGCTACACTTTCTTGCTCTTGAGAATAGTTAAAAAACAGCCTTGAGCTGAGTGCTACACCGCTTAGCAAAATTGCACTAGCAACCTGGGGATTAACGATAATAGTAGAAACCAATCCTACCACATAACTGATCATTGCTATCGATTGAAAATAACTCACAGCGCCACTCATCTGCAATATGTGACCAGCAGATATGTGAGCAATCTCATGTGCTAATATGCCAAGCAAAATGTAGGGCTCAGCCGAATGTTGCAAAAGTCCTAAGTGAATGAAAA
Organism: Wolbachia pipientis; assembly: GCF_023661085.1. Taxonomy (GTDB): domain Bacteria; phylum Pseudomonadota; class Alphaproteobacteria; order Rickettsiales; family Anaplasmataceae; genus Wolbachia. The sequence goes on along the minus strand of NZ_JAHDJT010000019.1, from coordinate 8,766 downwards.
TGCTATTATTATCAATTACGAAAGCATTAATAGAATTATCACTAATTATGAAAACTTTTATCCGATCACTATCAATGCCTGCGGCAGAAAATAAGGGTTGCGCTAGTTCTTTTACCACTGCTTCCACCTCACTATCTCTAATAACGTTAACAGAGTAAGCGCTACTGCAATATATAAAAAAGAGCAATAAGATAAAAAACTTAGCAATTTTAAACATGAAAATTCCGTGTTCGTATAATTTTTAGGAATTTTACATTTTAACACTTAAATTATACAAATTTATAAATGCTAGCTTAACTTTTCAACGTAGCTAACAAGTTTATCGATGGTAGTTAACTTAATCTTATGTTGTTCAGCAAATTTAAGCAACTGAGGTAAGCGCATCATAGAGCCATCATCGTTCACTAATTCACACCCTACAGCTGCGTGATTAAGGCCAACTAACTTTGCTATTTCAACACTTGCTTCAGTATGACCATTGCGTGCTAAGACTCCACCATCATTTGCAATAATAGGAAAAACATGACCGGGAGTAATAATATCATCTTTAGTACTCTTTTCATCAATAGCAGTAAGTATCGTGCGCGTTCTATCATGAGCAGAAACACCTGTTGTAATACCATAACGTGCATCAATTGATGTAGTAAATGCAGTGTGAGGAATAAGCTTTTCATCTACATTACTTTTCCTCATAAACTCAAGGCCTAGCCTACTCATATGAGGTCTTGTCATAGCTAAAAATACAATGCCAGTACCATATCTAACCATAAAAGTTACATGTTTTGGTTCTAGTTTTTCAGCTAAGACAATCAGATCGCCTTCATTTTCTCTATCTTCATCATCAACTAAAATAAATAATTTACCAGAACGGGCATCCTCTAACACATCTTCCACAGGAGAAATGCTGGATAGACTCATTGATGCATAAGTGGTCTGTACCATAATTTATTTAAATTCAATCCTAACTACTTTATATAACTTCTCTCCGCTTGGCACTACCACTTCCACATACTCACCAACTTTTTTGCCAATTAAAGCACTACCTAAAGGTGAACTAGTAGATATCAACTGTTTTGAAACATCAGCTTCATACTCACCTACAATTTTATAAATATATTCTGCTTCACGACCATCATCACTGAGCATGCTTAATGTTACGGTTGCGCCAAACATTACTGAATCGCCAGACAAGCTTTTCATTTCTATTACTTCTGCGTGTGAAATCTTGTTTTCTAACTCCATTATACGTCCTTCGATAAAACCTAACCTTTCTCGTGCAGCGTGATACTCCGCATTTTCGGACAAATCACCTTGATCACGTGCATCAGAAATAGCTTGTATAATGGAAGGCTTTTCTTTCTTTAATTTCTCAAGCTCGGCTTGCATATGTTCAAAACCTTCCCTTGTCATAGGAAACTTATTAACAATTGATGAAGCCATAACCACCACCTAAACGTAATTAAATTGAGTAACAAAATTACTCACAATATCGAAAATATCGTCTTTTATACCATCATCCATGCTGTTTGACAACTTTTTTAAAATTCCAGGGTGTACAGTATGGAAATAATTGATAAGATCATATTCAAATTTATTGACATTGCTTATTTGTACCTTGCTTAACTGATCATATAGATTAGAAAAGACGTACATCAGCGCCACTTGCTCTTCTATTTGCATAGGTGAATGCTGTCTTTGCTTTAATAACTCAACAAGATATTTACCCTTATTTAAGGATAGTTGAACACTAGCATCGAGATCAGAACCAAATTTTGCGAAATCTTCTAACTCTCTATATTGAGCCAAACTTAGCTTTATAGAACCAGCAACTTTTTTCACAGATTTCAATTGCGCAGCAGAGCCAACCCGCGAAACTGATAAACCTATATTTACTGCAGGACGAAATCCTTTATGAAATAATTCAGACTCTAGGAAGATTTGTCCATCGGTAATCGAAATTACGTTAGTTGGAACATATGCAGATACATCGCCAGCTTGAGTTTCGATAATCGGCAACGCAGTTAGAGATCCCTGCCCTTTTTCATCAGACATTTTAGCAGCTCTTTCAAGCAAACGAGAATGCACATAGAATATATCCCCAGGATAAGCTTCACGGCCAGGAGGACGCCTCAACAATAAGGACATCTGCCTATATGCCACAGCGTGCTTAGATAAATCATCATAAACCACCAAGCAATGCATTCCATTATCACGAAAAAACTCTCCAATGGTGCAACCAGCATAAGGTGCTAAAAATTGCATAGGCGCGCAGTCAGATGCACTAGCCACAACTACAGTTGTATACTCTAATGCCCCACTTTCTTTTAGCTTATTCACCACTTTTGCTACTGTTGAAATCTTTTGTCCAATAGCAACATAAACACAGTAAACTTTTTGATTTTCGTCCACTTCATCATTAATCTTCTTCTGATTAATGACGGTATCAAGCGCAATAGTAGTTTTACCGATTTGTCTATCGCCAATAATTAATTCACGCTGTCCTCTGCCTATTGGAATTAGTAAGTCTATAATCTTAATTCCGGTTTGCAGAGGTTCATGCACAGATTTACGATCAATAATGCCTGGCGCCTTAGACTCCATGTCCATTTTGTTTTTGGTTCTAATTTTCCCGCCGTTGTCTATAGGATAACCTAATGCATTTACAACTCTTCCCAATAATTCATGCCCTACAGGAACCTGCACAATATTACCACTACATTTTACAATATCCCCTTCTTTGACATCACGATCATTACCAAGCACCACTATTCCAGCTATATCATGATCTAAATCAAAAACTATTCCTTCTATACCACTTGTAAAGGATACTTTTTCACCAAATTTTGCTTTTTCAAGTCCATAAACCAATGCAATACCATCAGTTACTGAAATCACTTCACCTATACTTTCTCGCTTTACAGGATTATCAAACGCCTCAACTTTTTCTTTTATTATGTTTACTATTTCAGAAGCATTTATACCGTTTTTCATACACAATTCCTTATTTTCAATATTTCCATTTTACTCAAATCAACCAATCTATCTAAGTAACTTTTCAGTGAAGCATCAATCAAATTAAAACCATACTTCACCACAAAACCGCCCAGTATAGAAGGGTCAACCACGTTACTTACCTTTGTTATTTTACCAAGAAAGTTTAGAGATTCAGTAATTATTTTTATATCAGGTTCCTTTAAAGCCTCTGCTGACTTTATAATAACTTCCAATTCATTTTCATTTTCTCTCACAAGATTTAAGAATTTTTCTAATATCAGGATTAATAAATTAGAGCGCCTATTTGCGGATACAACCATAATAAATTTCACTAAGTTCTCGCTTAAGTTTTTATCTATAGAGAGTATCGCTTCTTTTTTACGCGCAAGAGAAATCATAGGATGAGATAGGTATATAAAAATATCACGTTGATTTTTAAAAAAATCCAACAAAAATTCTACTTCTTTTCTTATAGTACCTAGTTTATCTTCTGAGGTATAAAACAGCGCTCTAGCATAAGATGAAACTAAATTATTGTATTGAGTCCTTTTCATATTAAATTACTTATATATAGCCGTAGCTTGACCACAAAATCCAGCCTAAAAAATTTAGATTCCAGCGGGCTTTGTTGTGTAAAAAAACTACTGACAAATTCATTATAAAATAGCTATCAAGGGAAAAATATTCTAGAAACAATGAAAGTCAGTAATTACACTGAATATAACAGATTTCTCAGAGAAAGGGAAGTATTTTTTATTATCAATGAAGCAATTTGGTATCAGAAATGCAAAGCAGTAACTATCAGTTGCAGCGTGTACAATGGAAGCAATTTATTAGCAAAAGAATTTATTTCTTTTCTTCCGCTCCACATTTGTCCATGATGGAAGTATGTCCAGTACCACCTACGCCACCGATTACTTTTGTCACAATAGCTTTTGCACCAAAAAACACAGCGCAAAATACACCGAGTGCAAAAAGTGCTGGCCAGGGCATTCTACCAAATATCGCAAGCAAAGCCGCACCTATTATTACTATAGTCATAAGAGGTCCGCCTATTCCCCAAACGTATTTAATGATATTGCATATTACTTTGGTGGTTACATCAAGATCACTATCAGCAGCACTGCTCATATGAGAAAAGGAAATAAATAGTATTATAAGAAAAACACTAAAAACTTTCCTAATTGTAAGGTTCATCCCTATACCTTAAATTTAGACATTGCAATTATATCTAAAATAGTATAATTTTGATAAAGCTAGCATAAAGACTAAGAAGGTTCAAGCACCAGGAGACAATGGAGAGCAGCTAATTAACTGCCTTTGATATCGCTGAGCAAATTTCCTATTTTTTTTTTACTTTACTAAAGAACCCTTCAGATTGCCGTTGCATGTTTGCCTTTTCTTCTTCTTCAAGCGCTTTCAACAGCTCAATTTGTTTTTCAGTTAAGTTCTTTGGATTTAAAGTTTCAACTATTACCTGCACATATAAATCACCACGTACGTTTGAATTCATACATGGCATACCCTTTTCTCTACAACGTAGTTTGGTACCAGTTTGAGTGCCTTCAGGAACCTTTACTTTTATTTTAGCCCCGTCAATTGACTGGACATCAATTTCACCACCGAGCACTGCTAATGTCATTCTTATAGGCACTTTGCAATGTAAATCTGCTTTATCCCGAGTAAAGATCTTGTGTGGAGCGATTTTAACATATACATATAAATCTCCGCTTTTCCCACCTCTTACTCCAGCTTCTCCTTTACCACTTACCCTTACCTTAGCGTCTTTCTCTATGCCTTTTGGAATTGAAACTGATATATTTACTTCATCTCTTCTGCGCCCATTTCCACCACATTTTTTGCATTTGTTCTGTATTATTTCTCCTTCTCCATAACATGTGGTACATGTTCTCTCGATTGTAAAAAAGCCCTGTTGAGTCCTGATCCTACCGCTTCCTTGACACATGTGACACTGAACTGGTTTGATCGTTCCTTCGCTACCTGTACCTTTACACGTGTCACATTTTACATTTGTAACGTAATGTATAGGCACTTGTATCCCTTTAAATGCGTCTTCTAAGGTAATTTCAAGATCATAACGTAAGTCCGACCCAGGCACTTTCGTTGTGCTTCTCTTTGCCCTACTTGATCTCCCAAATCCTCCGCCAAAAAAATCGTTGAATATGTCACTAAAATCTCCTGCAGCCTGGCTAAAATCAAATTCACCAAAACCACCATCCTCATGTCCGTAACGATCATAACCTGCCTTTTTTTCAGGGTCAGATAGAACCTCATACGCAGCCGTTATTTCTTTAAATTTTTCCTCTGCTTCTTTATTACCAGGATTTCTATCTGGATGATACTTTAACGCTAATTTCTTATATGCTTTTTTTATCTCATCAATACTAGCATTTCTGCTTACTTCCAGCAGTTCATAGTAGTCTTTTGTGCTCATATACAACAGTTCAGTATTTAACCTTTAAAGATAGGTACTTCATACATCAATTTCAAGTGTGGCCTCTGTTTTCTGCATAGACTAAAAACATTGTGCACCCTGAGCGACTCGAACGCCCGACCTTTTGATCCGTAGTCAAATGCTCTAATCCAACTGAGCTAAGGGTGCCTTTGATAAAATCAACTTTAACAGATTTTACAGCTTGATTCAATTGGTTTGGCTAAAAATAAAATGGCACCAAAGTTAAATTGATGATATGACAAATTTACTAATACCCTTAACTTAAATTTAATAAACGCAAAGGAAAATCTGGCATAAAATTATTGGAGACATAATGAAAAAATTTCTTCTATTTATAGCTTTAGTCCTATCTTTTGCATTTGATGCAAATGCCGCTAAGCAGAGTAAAACTCAAGGTGACGAAACATCAGAAGTGATATGCAGCATAGTAAAATATACCCAAAGCATAGGTGGACCGATGATCACAGTAGTAATAATAGGTGCAGCTCTGCTTGCAATATTTGGCAGAATGCCTTGGCCTGCTCTTTTTGCACTCGGTGCATTTACTGCCGTGTTTTTTGGTGCACCAAAGATTGTAACAGCAATAGCACTAGGCACAGTAGGCATGCATCCCATAGAAAAACGCTAATCTTCTGGCAAAGCTGCGAACTAAAGAGCCTCAAATTTTAGGTAAGTGATACTTCTTGTATCATTTACTTAAATTTAATCAAAAAGGAGTAGGATAAAATATGAAATTATTGGAGGCATGATGAAAAAATTTCTTCTACTCGTGGCTTTAATTCTCTCTTTTGCGTTTGATGCAAATGCTGATGATGATACAACAAAAAGTGTGATATGCAATATAATAAACTATACTAAAACACTAGGTGGACCGATGATCACAATAGTGATAATTGGTGCAGCTTTGCTTGCGATATTTGGCAGAATGCCTTGGCCAGCACTTTTTGCACTCGGTGCATTTACCGCTGCGTTCTTTGGCGCTCCTGCTGTTGTAAAAGCAATAGCGCCAGATAAAGCAGGAGCGTGTTAGTAGGAGCGTACTAGCCTTCTGTTAAAGTATCTACAAATCAAAGGTACTAAAAGCCTCGAAAAAGTTTTAGGTAAGTGATACTTCTAGCATCGTTTACCTAAATTTAATCAAAGCGGAGTAGCATAAAAAACAAAAATTATTGGAGACGTGATGAAAAAATTTCTTCTACTTGTGGCTTTAATTCTCTCCCTTGTATTTGATACTGCTTTCGCTGCCGGACCTGAGGACGATAAAACAACAGACACGATATGTAAAATAGTAGGCTATACTCACGGCCTGGGTGGACCGATGATTACGATAGTGATAATTGGTGCAGCTTTGCTTGCAATATTTGGCAGAATGCCCTGGCCAGCGCTCTTTGCACTCGGTGCATTTACCGCTGTGTTTTTTGGTGCTCCTGTAGTTGTTTCAAAAATAATACCAGGTGGTATAATTTGTAAAGATGGTAAGGCTGCTTGCCCTGATAAGACATCATGGAATGCAGCAACAAATACATGTAACAAGAGCTAAAATTTCAGAAAAGCATTAGGTAAATGGTGCAGAAGCACCATTTACCTAAATTTAACCAAAGCGTAATAGCATAAAAAATAAAAATTATTGGAGACATAATGAAAAAATTTCTTCTACTTATGGCTTTAATTCTCTCTTTTGCGTTTGATGCTAATGCTGCTAATGAGCTAGATGCAACATCAGCAGTGATATGCAAAATAATGGGTTATACCCACGGTCTAGGTGGACCGATGATCACAATAGTGATAATTGGTGCAGCTTTGCTTGCGATATTTGGCAGAATGCCCTGGCCAGCGCTCTTTGCACTCGGTGCATTTACTGCTGTGTTCTTTGGCGCTCCTGCTGTCGTCTCAAAAATAGCGCCAAACACAGCAAATAAGTGCACATGCGATTCCGGGAAAACATGGCAAGAAGATACCCCAGGATCAGGCAAATATGTTTGTAAGTAGAAAGGTATTGAGTAAATGATGCTTAGCATCATTTACTCAAATTTAATCAAAGTGAAGTACCATAAAAAATAAAAATTATTGGAGACATGATGAAAAAATTTCTTCTACTTGCAGCTTGAATTTTCTCATTTGCGTTTGATGCTAATGCTGCTGATGCAACATCAGGAGTAATATGCAGTATAATAAGCTACACTCAAGGCCTAGGTGGACCGATAATTACAATAGTAATAATTGGGGCAGCATTACTCGCAATATTCGGCAGAATGCCTTGGCCTGCTCTTTTTGCACTAGGTGCATTTACTGCTGTGTTTTTTGGCGCTCCTGCAGTTGTAACAAAAATAACAGGAAAAGAGGTATGCTGCCCTTCTGGTCAAAAATGGGATAGCGATCAAAAGAAATGTGTAAATGAGGCTTAGGGAAACCTTAGATAAATGTTGCTCCTTGTACCATTTACTCAAATTTAATCAAAGCGGAGTAGCATAAAAAATAAAAATTATTGGGGATATGTGATGAAAAAATTTCTTCTACTTGCGGCTTTAATTTTCTCCTTTGCGTTTGATGCTAATGCTGATGCAACATCAGGAGTAATATGCAAAATAGTAAGCTATACTCACAGCTTAGGTGGGCCGATGATCACAATAGTAATAATTGGTGCAGCTTTACTTGCAATATTCGGGAGAATGCCCTGGCCTGCTCTTTTTGCACTGGGTGCATTTACTGCCGTGTTCTTTGGCGCTCCTGCGGTTGTAAAGGCAATAACAGGAAAAGCAACAACTTGTACCCAAACAGGATGTACTGAGAATAAAGGAACTTGGAATAACGCTAAGAAAGAATGTACTCTTCCGTAATAAACCCTTGTTGAGGTTTTCTTCACTTAAAAGTGGTAAGTTTTAGTGTTTATAGTATTTTTAAAAACAGATGATATACGGATAAAAATTTCTGGGTTTCAGCGTCAAGTGCTTGAATGACAGATCTATGGGTGCATCCAAGTGCCTCCTTTTTTGTCATCCCAGCACCTCTCCTCCTGTCATCCCAGTACTTGATACTGGGATCTAGTTTCCATAAAATGGTGTGTTTTAACATAACGTTTATACTCACTAACCTAATCAAGTTCCTAGATTCCAGCGTCACGCGCTGGAATGACAAAGTTATGGGTATCATTCCAGAGCCTCCTTTTCTTGTCATCCAAGTAGCTGGCACTGGGATCCAAGATACTACTTTAGTAATAAATATTTAAGAAATTTACCAAATGGAGAAAAAGGCAAAGAAACCCCGAGTGGCGAGTTTTGACTCTATAATACTTTAAA
>NZ_JAHDJT010000182.1 GCF_023661085.1 Wolbachia pipientis | reverse complement strand
TTAAAAGCAGCTAAATTGCAGCGTTTAAGGCATAAAAACGCCAATACTGAAAATAGACAACGGCCAGGGCTTCTTTTGCCTTTTCTTCATTTAGTAAATTTCTTAAATATTTATTACTAAAGTAGTATCTCAGTGTCAGCTACTTGGATGACAGTAGGAGGGGGCACTTGGGTGACAAAAAAGGTTACTTGGATGACACCCTGAAGATTCAAAACCATCATCCCGCTACGTGTTAGCGGATGAGTTCTGCAGGTAGTGGCAGACAGTAAATTGCCTTTTTCCGCTTAATTTAGGTTATGCAAGCAGTCTATTGTAAGAAAATTCATTTGACTTAAACTGCTTACTGTATAAAATTGTAAATAACGTATGAATAAAGGTTAACATGGCAGTTAAAATAAGGTTGGCAAGATTTGGTAAAAAGAAACGCCCTTTTTACAGGATAGTTGTAGCTAATTCGCTGGCACCAAGGGATGGGCGTTTTATTGAGAGAATAGGGCAATATGACCCAATGCTACCAAAAGACAACAAAAATCGTGTTGTGGTAAAAGTTGACAGATTAAAACATTGGTTAAATGTGGGTGCGCAACCAACCAAGAGAGTGCTATGGTTCATCGAGAAAGGTATGATCACTCTAGAAACAAAAAAGAAGAAAATGGAAGCAAAAAAAACAGAGGAAAAGAAAGTAGCAACACAGAAA
>NZ_JAHDJT010000181.1 GCF_023661085.1 Wolbachia pipientis | reverse complement strand
GTTTAAGACATTACCCAACGCCGGATTTTAAAATAGAGAGTGGAATAACTAGCTACCTCGGGGTTTTATTGTCTTTTTTCTCTGTTTGGTAAATTTCTTAAATATTATAGCTTAGACTAGTTGCGCTTAAAAGCAGCTAAATTGCAGCGTTTAAGACATAAAAACGCCAATACTGAAAATAGACAACGGCCAGGGCTTCTTTTGCCTTTTTCTCCATTTGGTAAATTTCTTAAACATCTATTACTAAAGTAGTATCCTGGATCCCAGTGTTGGCTACTGGGATGACAAGAAAAGGCTACCTGGATGACAGGAAGAGGGTGTCATTTCAGCTAGCATCAATTCCCTGGCGCCCTTGTTCTCATTGGTTGATTACTTATTGTTATACCACTTAAATAAGGTTCAGGCTTACCATCTGTTCCTCTAGTAGTTTTTGACAATTGACTTTTATTCTCTGCACTGCCCAGTATATTTACAATTTCCATGTGCCCTCGTTCTCTGGCAAGATCTGAAGGTATCCTGCCATTATTGTTCCTAGCATAAATATTAGCCCCTTTATCAATTAAAAGCCTCACAATCTCTAGCTTTTTACCATCATCAAATAATTTTTTACCACTATCGACAACGTGGTGTAGTAGCGTATTACCATATCTGTCAGTATCGTTAACGCTTACCCCTTTGCTAAGGAAAAACTCTATAACACTTTTATGCTTGCCTATAAT
>NZ_JAHDJT010000018.1 GCF_023661085.1 Wolbachia pipientis | reverse complement strand
ACCAGGGCTTCTTTTGCCTTTTTTTCTGCTTAGGTTTTATGCAAGAAATCTAATGCTCATACAGTCACAATAGGTCTGGAAATTTTTATAGAACTAAAACTAAAGAAAACTTGCATGTAAACTTATCAAAGTATAAAATTAAAATTGTTTTAAAATGAATAGGTAAATTATGAATCTTATTACAAAATCCGCTATTGATTTTACTGCTCCTGCTGTTCTCTCTGATGGAAAAATAGTTGACAGCTTCTGCCTAAGCGAATACGTAAAAGATAAGTATGCGGTCCTTTTTTTCTATCCACTTGACTTTACCTTTGTATGCCCAACTGAGCTGATATCATTTAGTAACAAAATAGAGGATTTTTCGAAACGCGGTGTTGAAGTTATAGGAGTAAGTGTAGATTCAAAGTTCTCACATCATAGGTGGCGAGAGACCCCAGTTAATGATGGTGGTATTGGAGAGGTTAGCTATACTTTAGTGTCTGATATCAAAAAGTCTATATCAAGAGACTATGGAGTATTATATGATGACTCAGTTGCTCTAAGAGCAACTTTCATTATTGATGATCAGTTTGTTGTACGTCATCAATCAATAAATGATTTACCTTTAGGACGTAATATTGATGAGTTCATTAGAATCGTTGATGCAATTAAACATAACAAAGAGCATGGTGAAGTATGTCCAGCAGGATGGAAGAAAGGCAAACCAGCAATGCAAGCAAGTGATGAAGGAGTGGCTGACTACCTAAACTCATACAGTGAACAATTATAGATGGGGCAACTTAGTACAAAAGTTCTTATTATTGGGTCTGGAGCAGCAGGTTATGCTGCTGCTATATATGCAGCACGTGCAAACTTAGAGCCAATTGTAGTAACCGGAATGCAACCTGGTGGTCAGCTTATGATTACTACGGATGTTGAAAATTATCCCGGATTTATTTCAATACAAGGTCCGGAATTAATGGAGCAAAAGAGGTTGCATGCAGAGAAGGTTGGAGCAAAAATAATAGATGATGAAATAAAGAGCGTTGAGCAGCTTAAGGATTCTAATGAATATAGGTTTAAGTCTTCTGGTGATATTAATGACTACTACTCAGATGCAATGATCATTGCATCCGGTGCACAAGCGAGATGGCTCGGCTTGGAGAGTGAAAAAAAATTTCAAGGTTACGGGGTCTCAGCGTGTGCAACTTGTGATGGTGCATTTTTTAGAAATAAAGTTGTAGCTGTTGTTGGTGGAGGAAATACCGCCGTTGAGGAGGCAATATTTTTAACTCGATTTGCCAAAGAAGTTATACTAATACACAGGCGTGATAAATTGAGAGCAGAGAAGATAATGCAAGATAGGCTCTTTAAAAATGATAAGATAAAGGTAATGTGGAACCATACTGTAGAGCAAATTCTTGGAGAAGAAAATCCGAAAAAAGTTACTGGTATTACAATTAAATCAACGGAAACTAAAAAAGTTCAAGAACTGGAAGCAGATGGAGTATTTATTGCAATTGGACATGCACCAAATACAAGTATTTTTAGGGGCTTTGTTGAAATGGACGAGCAGGGTTATATAATTACAAAACCTGGAACAACTTTAACTAGTAGGGCGGGAGTATTTGCTGCAGGTGATGTTCAGGATAAAATATATCGCCAGGCAGTAGTTGCCGCAGGGACTGGATGCATGGCTGCGCTTGATGCGGAAAAGTTTTTAGAGTGCATTGTCAACTAGACTAGAATTTGGAAAATCTCTTGACATTTTCTTTATTCTCTTAATATAATTACATCAATAGATTGTTAGTGGTAGGGGGCAGCATGCTTTTTGATGTGCCAACAAAAAAGTTATTTGATGCTATTGATGATGAAAACCTAGAAGCTTTTAAGCAAGCTCTGGTAGAAGGTGCGGATGTTAATGCGTTTGATGAAGCAGGAATGACACCTTTAATTTCTATTGCTAATGCTTACATAACTAGTAATAACCAACCCACATTAGAAAAAATGGCTAAATTGCTTATACAAAACAGCAATATCGATATTAATGCTCAAAGCAAGCAACCTGTTTATGAGGAAAGACAAAAGAGAGATCAACTTGGGCGTCTAATATATTTATTTCGTAATCGAGAAATAGTAGAAGTACAGCAAGGTCGTTATAGATGTTGTGAATAATGATCAATCTGTAGATAATGATGAACTTCTGCACCTCGGTTTTAGCTATGAGAGTGTAAAGGAGGAGGTAAGAAATCAACACGAAAAGATACAGCCTTACACATTGCTTGTCAAGTTGGGGTTAAAGATATGGTAAAAATATTGCTCACACACCCGGATATGTGGGAACTGACGTTAAAAATTGTAACCGTGAGAGCCCTGAAAATTGTATTTCAAGAGGATTTGAGGACACAATAAAATTAGAATTTAAAAAAGCACAAAAAGGAAAGCAGTTATTAGATGCTCTTTCTAATAGAGACATTTACCGAGCGAAAATACTATTGAATCAAGGACTTAACCCTAACTGCTGGAGAAGAAACCAAAATGGAGAAATAGAAACACCACTTAGCCTAATTGCTGGATTATGCTCAGAAGGAATAACGGAAAATAAAAAGGAAGTATTGACTAAACTTCTAAAACATAAGGAGCTGGATTTTAGTCAGATAAAGTCAATACCTGCAATAGAGCAGAACATACAGTTAAAACAAATTATTGAACAGGCTATCAAAGGGCGATTAATTGATACTATTAATAAAAAAGATTTAGATGATGTAAAGAAATTGATAGAAGATAATTGCTTCATGAATTGTGCAATTGTTATTGCTGCGTTGGGGAATGTTAATAATCCAACTGAGCCTATTAAAAAATATTTAAATGGAAAATTTCCTGTAAGTGTGGAACGGCCTTTAGCAGGCATGAATGATATACCAGTAGGTTTTGAGGAGCTTGTACACAAACTTGTAGACGGGCGTGAAAAGACAGAAGCTCAACTTGCAAAGAAGGAAAAGGAATTAAGCGATACAAGGCAAGAGTTGAACAAACGAAACAATGAAATTAGAGAACAGCAAAATAGGATTTCAGAGCTGGAGAGAGAACTCGATCAAGCAAAAGCTCAACTCATAGAAAAGGATAGAAAACTGAATAATACAAGAAAAGAGTCAAGGATTCATCGAATAGGAAAAGAAAGTAATGGACAAGCAATCTCTCCCAACAGAAAGCAAAACAATTACGCTCTTACGTTTTTTATATTGTTGGGAGCATTTGTTGTTGGTACGTGTCTAACGGTAGTGGATTATCCAGAGATAAGTGCTGGTCTTGCTGTAGTTGCGCCGGGTCTTTTTTTAGTAGGGTATTTCCTATACAAAGGAGATGAAAAAGACATAGGACCTGGTAGTGCTATCGATAATCCTCAAGTTACAAGGATTTTTTATTCCTCCTCCATATTCTGCTGAAAGTTTTTATACATATTAAAAACGTCTTGATAATTTAGGTGAGTGTAAACCTGAGTGGTTTCCAGGCTTGAATGGCCAAGCAGTTGTTGTATTGACCTTATATCGACGTTTTCCTGAAGTAAATGAGTGGCAAAACTGTGACGGAATGCGTGTGGAGATAAAATTTCTGGCAAGTTCAACATTCTCCTTATTTTCTGCAAGCGATTAGCAACGTAAGTTCTTCCCAATTTTTTTCCTCTTACTCCCACAAAGAGATATTGTGATTCATCGTCAATGTCAAGGTAAGGACAAGCTTTTATATATTCTTGTAAGCACTTTTTTACTACCGGAAGAATAAATACCTGCCTTTGTTTGTTTCCCTTACCTGCAATTATTAGGTTTTCGCCACTTACATCACTAATCCTAAGACTTAGCGCTTCACTAATTCTTAAGCCTGTGCCATATAATAGAACAATAATCGCAACTTCTCTTTTTATTACCCAAGGTTCACCCAAATCAGATAATTTCATCTCTTTCAGTAGAGTTTTTATATCAGGTATTGATAATGCTTTAGGCAAAGCTTTTCTCTGAATTGGCTTTGACAAGGAAAATACAGCCTCATTATTTATTTCATAGTTGTTTTTTATGTACTTGAAAAAGTTTCTGACTGCTGACAGTGCACGAGTGTTAGACCTTGCATTTACGCCTCTTGCATAACGGAAACTAAGCCAGCTTCTTAGCTCAGATATGCTTAATTTTTCTAAGGAACCAACATTTACTTCTCCACCAATATGAGCGCTGAGGAAACTTGTAAGGTCTTGCAAGTCTCTCATATATGATTCTAAAGTGTTAGGTGAGTAAGATCTATTGCATCTCAGCCATTCATGCCAATTTTCAATGATCGAATCAAGGTTACTTTTTAAAGAAGGCATCGATACACGCGTCGCGGAGGGCTTCGTTTATATCAGGGTGAGAGTGACAAATTCTATATATATCCTCTGCTGCAGCACTATATGCCATTGCAACTGCTGCTTCGTTAATTAGCGTATCAGCGTATGCTCCTATGATATGTACGCCCAGTATTGTATCTGTGGTGCTGCAAGTTAGCACTTTCACGAATCCTTCGGCATCATCAGTGATTTTTGCTCTGCCATTTGCAGCAAATTGGCATTTACCAACTTTATACTTACGACCGGCACTTTTTAGTTCCTCTTCGGTTTTACCGATTGAAGAAACCGCAGGGTGAGTGTAAATGACCGATGGTATGATCCCATAGTCAACGTGAGGTGACTGCCCTGTTATTGTCTCTGCAACTGCCACTCCTTCTTCTTCTGCTTTATGAGCAAGCATTGCTCCACCAATTACATCACCGATGGCAAATATTCCTTTCATATTAGTTTCATACCTGTTGTTAACTTGAACGAAACCACGATTATTTTTCTCTATCTTCTCATCGATACCAAGACCCTCGGTGCATGGTTTGCGACCCACTGCAATGAGCACCTTATCTGCCTCTATAGTGTTTCTTTGGTTATCTTGAGTAGAGCAAACTTTTACACTGAGAGAATTACTATTTTGTTTTATCTCCTCAACTTTAGTGCTGAGTGAGAATTTTATTCCTTGTTTTTGCAAACTAGAGAGCAGAGATTTACTTAATTCTCCATCCATTGCTGCAGCAATTCTATCAAGAAACTCTACTACAGTGACCTCAGACCCTAGCCTTTTCCATACAGAAGACATTTCAAGCCCTATTGCCCCAGCTCCGATTACAACAAGCCTTTTGGGCACTTCAATTAGAGATAACGCACCGGTAGATGAAATGATGTTTTTCTCGTCAATATTAATTCCTGGCAGAGAACTAACATCAGAACCAGTTGCAATTACTATATTTTTTGTCTTCAACGTCTTGCCTTCAACTGAAACTTCAAGGTTACCTTGATCAAAAGCGGTAATTTTTCCAAGTCCGCTGATTTTAGCGATCTTGTGAAGACTGAACAGATATTCTATACCTTTTCCAAGCTCCTGAACTCTAGCGTCCTTATACCCTAGCATTTCTTTTAGGTCGAAGCTTGTATCCTTAACTTTTATGCCAAGTTTTGACAGATTATTTTTCGTGTGAACATACTGATAGGAGGAGTGGAGTAAAGCTTTAGAGGGTATACATCCAACTCGCAAACACGTACCACCAAAAATACTATTTTTATCTACGCAGGCAACTTTCAATCCAAGCCTTGCAGCAACAATGGCACACTTATAGCCGCCTGGACCGCTACCTATAACAATCAGATCATAATCAGTCATAAAAAATAAACCTATTTTCTAAAGAATAAACACCGTTTTCCTCAGTTGTCACATATATCTTATCATGGATAAACACTGGAGTGTGAAACACATTGCCAGGTATTTCAATTGCCTTTCCTGTGTTTTCAGATCCAGGAAAAGCAAACACCAACCCTTTGTTACTTGTTACCCATAAAGTATGAGCATACATAATTGGAGCAAACAATTGCGTATTTTCTATTAAATCGGACGTCCAGAGTGTTTCTCCGTTTTGTATGTCAACACCGATTATTTTATTATCTTTAGTAATTACAAAAATCCTGCCACCGGCTCTTTGTTCCTTTGCAGGGATAAGAAGACTATAATATGATACAATGTCTGATACACTTTTGACTTGTAGTGGCTTTGACCATAAAATGTTTCCTGATTTGATGTCAATACCATAAGTATAAGAATTGTTTGTAGCTACTAAAATATCACCGAGCACTCTTGGTGTAGTGGTTACATCTGTAAGCTGTGTGTCCAGAAGGTTTGTAGCCAATTTTTGGCTCCACAATTTTTTACCATCTTCGTTAAAAGCTATCAGCTCACCATTTGAAAACGGTGCTATTATTTTATCATTGGAAATTGCGGGTGATATGGAATATAAACCACGAACCACATTGATACCATTTTGATAAGTCCAAGCGGAGCTGCCATCTTTTATATCAAATGCATACAGGTAGTTATCGATGGTTAATACTACCAATCTGTTATTTATTACTGCTGCTTTTCCTCTTACCGGAGCTCTCAGTTCTTTTTCCCACTGAACCTCGCCAGTTTTTGCATCTATTGTATGTAGAACGTTATCTACTATAAAGAAAACAATCCCTCTATGGAGCGATAGGCTCATGTTACCAATTTTTTTTGTGTGTGGAAGGTGCAATTTCCAATTCAAAGTCCTTGGGTTATCAGCATCAAAGGAATACAAGGTACCGTGCTTATCTGCCAGAATGATATTATTTTCTGTAAGCACCGGAGCCACATAACCTTGCGATAATTTTTTATCAACTAAGGTTATTCGTTCGCTTGCCATTGTGTAACTACTACACAATAACATTATCATAACAATTATTACTTTCATTATTTATTGAAAACAAGATTTATGAATATACATACTAGAAGCATTAACCACAATGAACATGTTCTTAATTGAACCAGAAGTTAAATATCAACATCATGCACATTTAGTGCATTGGTATTGATAAAATCACGGCGTGGTTCGACTATATCACCCATTAACACTGAGAATATAGAATCGGCTTCCTCACAATCTTTTATTTCAACTTTGAGCAAAGTCCTAGTTTCAGGGTTGAGTGTAGTTTCCCAAAGCTGGTCAGCATTCATTTCACCAAGACCTTTGAATCTTTGCAGAGTTAACCCTTTTTTACCATAGTCCATTATTGTTTTTGCAAGTGCACTTGGAGATTTGATTTTTATTTCAGTTTCTTGTGACTTTAAAAATGAATCACCATTAAATAAGCCAATTATATCATCAAGAGAACTCAATATATTTCGTATTTCTTTGCTTTCAAGCATACTAAGTGGAAATATATATTTGTCTGCCAGTCCTTGAAATAACTTAGAGATATGCGCTTCTTCATCTTTTATTTCTACTTCCCAATTGTATTCGTTATACATTAACTTTAAATATTTCAATATCTCATCAGCAGATGATAGGGCATTCTTTTTGCTTAGAATTAGTAGGGACTCCAGTAGATTTTGTGGTATTTCCCTGTCATAATTTTTGCTAATGTTTGAAACACTAAGACATTTGTCCAAGACAAAGCGTAAATCTTTGTCTGTACCACTTAATGTCAATCTCTTAACCGCCGAGTTTACTATATACTCTTCAAAAGTTTCGTCATCTTTAATGTAAGTATCTTTAGCATTTTTTGTAACTTTATAAAGAGGTGGCTGTGCTATATATAAGTACCCTCTTTCAATTACTTCACGCATATAACGAAAAAAGAAAGTTAGAATTAAAGTTCTTATATGTGAACCATCAACATCTGCATCTGTCATAATGATAATTTTATGATACCTAGCTTTCTCAATATCAAAATGCTCACTTCCTATTCCAGCACCGATTGCCGTAATCAAGGAGCCAATTTCTGCAGATGAAAAAATACGATCTAAACTTACACGTTCTACGTTTAGAATTTTCCCCCTTAAAGCAAGGACTGCTTGTGTTTTACGATTACGCCCCTGCTTTGCAGTACCACCTGCGGAATTACCCTCTACTATAAATAATTCCGATAACTCAGGAACTTTTTCCTGACAATCGGCAAGCTTTCCAGGTAGAGTGGAAATATCAATAGTGTTTTTGTTTTTAACTAACTCTCGCGCTTTTCTTGCAGCTTCTCTTCCTTTAGCTGATCTGATGACTCTTTCTACTATGCTTGCTGCTAATTTTGGATCAGTTTCAAGTATTGTACTCAATTTATCAGAAACTATGTTTTCTACAACTGTGCGCGCTTCAGAACTGACTAACTTATCTTTTGTTTGTGAAGAAAACTTAGGATCAGGCATCTTAAGAGATAAAACACAGGTTAACCCTTCTCTGACATCTTCCCCAGTCAAATTCACTTTTGCCTTTTTCAAAAACCCTTCGCTAGTTGCATAATTGTTAATACATCTAGTTAAGGCAGACCTAAATCCTGCTAAGTGTGTACCACCATCTCGTTGTCTTATATTATTTGTAAAGCACAGCATATTTTCGTAGTAGGAGTCATTCCACTCCATTGATACTTCTACGCTAATGCCGAGATCTTTTGTATCGCCTCTCATGCTAGCAATTTTGGTAACATGCGTCTTATTTTTATCTAAATATCGCACGAAATTTGCTGTGCCAAAATTACCTTGAGACTGTTTACTATCATTAAAATGAGACTCTACATGTGGTTTGTTACGAAGATCACGCAAAGTGATCTCTATATTTGAGTTTAAAAATGCTAATTCTCTGATGCGATTCTCAAGGGTAGAGTAACTAAAGTCGATGCTACTGAAAGTCTCTGTTGATGGCATGAACGTTACTCTAGTTCCCCTTTTGCTTGTATTTTCATTTACTACCTTTAAAGGCTCAATAGACTCACCGTCTTCAAAACGTATAAAGTGTTCTTTCTTGTTACGCCAAATGGTTAATTCTAGCCAGCTAGATAACGCATTCACAACTGAGATCCCAACACCATGTAACCCACCAGAAACCTTGTAGGTATTGCTGTCAAATTTACCACCTGCGTGCAGTTGGATCATTATTACCTCCGCTGCTGATATTCCTTCTTCTTCGTGGATATCAGTTGGAATGCCACGACCATTGTCAGTTACGGATACTGAGCCATCCTCATTTATGCTAACTTCAATTTTATCACAATACCCGGCTAAAGACTCATCTATCGCGTTGTCAACAACCTCATATACCATATGATGCAGACCAGATCCATCATCAGTATCACCAATGTACATACCTGGACGTTTTCTTACAGCATCAAGACCTCTTAAGATTTTTATTGCATCAGCATTGTAGTTACTTTCCATGGGATTGCTTTATTTATAAATATTAATTAATATTACATTTGTATATGTCGATTAGCAACATTTTTAAACTGAGAGGAAATCTTTGGTTGTGGTATATAGGTATAAAGCATGCTAACACTTATATAATGATAACATCCACTTCTACGCATTGTTTCAATATACGAGTCCAAATTGAAACAACTATACGAAATCCTGCTTTATATTATTTCAAAATAAATGACTATAGTGAACTATCTCGCCATTTGACTTGGGTTTCCTAATTCAACGTAGGATAAATTACTCATACATATTTCTAATATTTCTTTCTGTTTATCAATACTCAGCTTGCTGCTGAACTTCTGATACTTTTCCTCGAGCGCTGCACGTACAGCGATAATAAACATTACTGTTCCAGTTGAGAGTTCTGAAGGGCCTGCAAGGCTCTTCCGAATCGTTTCTTGCTCTCTTTCAGAAAATTTGCTTAGAATCTCCCTAGCTATTGCAGGCAACCCTTGAATGATTGTTTCCTCTACCATTTTACTGGCTTCTTCTTCATCTAGCGTAATAACCACTGATGGATGCAAACCAGCTAAAGACTCAAATAGTTTATTGTATGTTCCACCAGCACAACTTTGACCTCGATTACCGTAGGTTGTTGCTGCATCTATAAGACCTTTTACAAACATATCCTTTCTATTTTTTATATCTCCATCGCTTAAAGGAACTGTTTGGTCTTCTGTTCCTGTGTTTCTATCGTTGCAAGCTTTCCAACACAAAATGGCTGCTTGCTTTAGTGTTAACTGACTATAATTATCTTTAAAACTATTTCCTGTTCTATTGATAAACTTTAAGCATTCAAGTGCTTGGGATTTTTCGTCTGCATTAAATTCATTTGATTGTCTAATGTACTCTTCAATATCAGTTGTATTCCCCATATTTAGCTGTATATAGAACTCTTCTTTACTTAGCTTCCCTCTGTACTCATCTATGAGTCTATCAACACTTAAATTTACGCTGGAAACTGCATTTGAATCGTGAGTGGTTTGCGCAACAAGAGGAAGGACATCAACTAAACCATGCACAAAGTGCTGCCTTTCTTCTTCTGGAATTTCTTGCATTAAGTTAAAAAACTGCCGCGTTTCCTCAATAAGTGTCCGGTTTAGCAACCATAAGAACAACACAGGTAATGCTAAAAGTATACAGGAGGTAATAATGCATACAGCTAAACCAGCTTTTAGTATTACCCTAATGATATTTTTTGGCCAAGCCGATAACCTCATTTCATTTTCTTCTGGCTTCAAAAAATAACCTACTAACCACTAATACAGAAGAAACTGTACAAGAAGAGCAAATGGGACAATCATACTGACCAATAAAATTATGCTAATAGATCGCCTAATTTTACCAGTATTGCGGTAAGCATTTTGTGCTCTTTCTATTATAGCACGTGCTCTACCTTGCTGTTGGTTATTATTTTCGCCTAACATACCATACACCACATTTAACACCAGTATATCTTATTATAAAGGCATGTCAATAAGAAATTTATAGGCTATAGCTTAATATAAAGATTATACCAACTTTCGTTATCGGGAAGTCAAACAAGACATAAGAGATCTATTTTTTTATAGCAAATATATTGCTTTTCGGAAAAATATTAATAGCATTAAACAAGACTCTGATATTAGTTTTGACTACCTTAGTTCTTCTGTCAGATTAAGTTCTGTATAGTACGAGAAATATGATGTTTAATTTCCCAAACACACGGTTAAGGCGTAGGCGCTCAAGTAAATGGATTCGCAATTTAACAAGTGAAAGTATTTTATCAGTAAACGACTTGATTCTTCCCCTGTTCGTTCATGATAGAAAAGAAACAACCGAACCAATTCCTGGCTTACCTGACATAAAATGTTACTCAATAGATGGATTGGTTTCCATGGCTCAGGAAGCTGAGGATTTAGGAATTAATGCTATTGCAATTTTCCCTGTAGTTGACAGTAAATTAAAATCTGAAAATGCTGAGGAAGCATACAATCTGGACAATTTAATCTGCAAGGCAATTCGTGCTGTAAGATTAAAGGTGCCGGGCATTGGCATTATTGCAGACGTTGCACTTGATCCATACACCACTCATGGTCATGATGGCATTTTAAAAAGCAATCAGATAGACGTGAAAAACGATGAAACTGTGTCAGTGTTGCTAAAGCAAGCACTTGCTTTAGCAAAAGCAGGATGTGATATAATTGCTCCTTCTGATATGATGGATGGTAGAGTAGGGAAAATAAGAAGAGCATTGGATGATAATGGCTTTCAAGATGTATCAATACTATCTTATGCAGTGAAATATTGCTCCAGCTTCTATGCACCATTCAGACAAGTTGTTGGTTCATGTGTACCATCCAGTTCTATTGATAAAAGTGGTTATCAAATGGATTATAGAAATGCAAGAGAGGCAATTTGCGAAGTCGAAATGGATATAAACGAAGGTGCAGATTTTATTATGATAAAACCAGGCATGCCATACTTGGATATAATAAAAACAGCAAGCGATAAGTTTAATTTCCCGATTTTTGCTTACCAAGTAAGTGGTGAGTACGCAATGATAAAGGCTGCAACAAACAATGGCTGGCTGGATTATGACAAAGTAATTTATGAATCTTTAATTAGTTTTAAACGCGCAGGTGCGAGTGCAATATTCACCTATGCCGCACTTGATGTTGCGAAAAATTTGTTATCTGTTCAAAGGTATGATTAAGATACAAGTGAAAAGACTTTAAATTTTTGCCTCAAATCACATTACACCGTATTTAGCCCATTTTTTCTAGCTCGTTCAACCATTTTCTGCCGCTTCGCTGCCATAAGGTAGTGAGTGGATGTTTTTTTGATATGCTAAAATCCAAGAAAGTTAGTTTTTGTGCTATAATGGTCCTTTATTGAAAATAGCGTTGATGGATATCACTACTGGTTTATTAGGGGATATTAGTAATTTAATAGATAGAGCAAAGAATCATCTCTCCACGCAGTTCAATTCTACTTTAGTGTTATTAAATTGGGAAATTGGCTTTAGAATAGACCAAGAAATCTTAAAACACAAACGTGCAGACTATGGCAAGCGAATCATTCCCCAACTTGCAAAAGAACTTCAGATTAAATATGGACGTGGATTTGATAGAGCCTCATTATTTCGGATGGTGCAATTCTCCAAGTTCTTTCCTGATCAAGAAATTGTCGCGACACTGTCACAACAATTGAGTTGGTCACACTTTGTAGAAATTATTGCAATTTCTGATAATCTGAAGCGCGACTACTATTTAGAGATGTGTCGTGTTGAAGGATGGAGTGTTAGAACACTACGTAGTAAAATCGATACTATGTTATATGAACGTACGGCATTAGCAAAAAAAACTGAGGACTTCATAAAACAAAGCATCAAACAGTTACGTGAAGAAAATACGCTAGCACCTGAATTTATTTTTCACGATCCATACTTTCTTAACTTTGTGGAATTGCCATCAAGTCATAGTGAGACTGATCTAGAAAACACGATTTTGGATGAATTGATAAAATTTTTACAAGAGTTTGGCAACGATTTTTGTTTTGTGACACGTCAAAAAAGGATGAGCACTAAAGCAACTGATAGGTATTTAGACCTGCTATTTTTTCACAGAGGATTAAGGCGTCTTATTGCAATAGAACTAAAAATCGGTCAGTTTGAACCAGCCTATAAAGGACAAATGGAGTGGTACTTGAATTGGTTAGATAAAAATGAACGAAAACCAGATGA
>NZ_JAHDJT010000180.1 GCF_023661085.1 Wolbachia pipientis | reverse complement strand
TCTTTTGATAATTGTAATCAATATCACCAGTTAAAGTTAAATGACAATTTTCTACAGCTGATTTGACTTATACATGCGGTACAAAGAAACTCTATTCTAAAGCATTTATGGCAGCTCTAACTATATCTGCATCATTTCTTTTGTAAGTGTGTGTAAGCTCTACTTCCAGCTCATTGGCTACACCTTTAACTTTCTTAAGCTTTTCCACAGCTTTCTCAGCAGCGTACTTTTCAGCATAGCTTTTAACCTTACCACCTAACACAACTATTCCATTATCTTTAATAGCAACAGTTATATCTGATTCATCAATGCCTGGTTCAAACCTTAATTTGTCCATAACATTTGTATATAATTCGCCAGTTGTTACCATAAGTACCCCCACAAAAATGAATTTTTAACTTTTATTTTGGGTCCCAGAATAAAAATTAAAATCATATATGTTATAGTATCTGATTTTAGCATGTCAAGTATTTTTTTCACTCTTGTAAATTTTTTTTGAAGTACAAAAAACTTACTATCTTACACCGCTTTAGACTGACCTTAAATGTGCTGTAGGCAGAGTTTTTGGCTTGCTCTGCCTTTTGAAGGTTAACTTATATTTATCTTTTTAACAGATGACTGTACTGATTTTCGTATTACGATCTCTAGGCTCTGTGGACAAAAAATAAAGAAGAGAAGAAAAAAGAGGTAGTTTAACCTAACGAACATAAAAACGGAGAAACTACCGAATGGGAAAAAAAGGCAAAAGAAGCCCTGGCCATTATTTATTTTTAGTATTGGCGTTTTTATGCCTTAAACGCTACAATTTAGCTGCTT
>NZ_JAHDJT010000179.1 GCF_023661085.1 Wolbachia pipientis | reverse complement strand
AAGGCAAGAAAGACCATACATCAAATGGGCTGTCAAAGTTATAAGCCAATAGACAGAGGTACATAGTGCACATCCCTTCTTTTTGTCTTATACTCTATTTATCATATTAAGTCAATGCTATTTGTGATCTTAATATGATATCGCTCATTTTTGACTCTCTACGTACTTTTCACGTCTTTCATCACCTTCGCTACAATTACCCACAAAAATTTATACTAGTTCTGTAGTAGTAACTGTTCCTACATGATCTTGTAGTGTTTCAGTTCCTGCAACTTCTATTATCCTAGTTCCTGTTTTTCCACTTTCACTTCCAGTCCAATACGGTGGTATATTCAGCACTACTGTGTTACCAGAGTCGTGAGCGTGGCACCATGCGGCATCATAATGATTACTGTGACATGGATTGCAATAATGCTTGAAATATGGGTTATAATCACCTTGAAATGGAGTATGATGATGTTTGAGAGACGTGTGTAAATTAGGAATGCGATAATCGCCTATAAGGCAAAATTTTTGCGTGGTTAAGCAGTCCTTATCGAAGTAAGGCCTACTATCGAATTTATTAGATATGTATAATGGTTTACAATCTGAGAAATGAGGTTCACCTATATTGTGGCAATAGGCGTTG
Organism: Wolbachia pipientis; assembly: GCF_023661085.1. Lineage (GTDB taxonomy): Bacteria > Pseudomonadota > Alphaproteobacteria > Rickettsiales > Anaplasmataceae > Wolbachia. Next base: position 290 of record NZ_JAHDJT010000179.1, on the reverse strand, counting down.
TATGGTTGTAAAATTGAGTAACAAGTCATAAAAATCCTTTGAAAAATAACTATTATGCTAATTATAGGATAAAATGATTAACAATTTTATAACACAAAGATTAAAATTAGCATATCTAAGACCTTATACCAATTCCACTACACAGAAAGCGGGTAAACAACAGTGGAAAAGAGCTACCCAATAGAAACAAAAAACTGACTTGACAACCTCCGCCTTCACCCTTATAATGAAACTAAAGCTATTTATTTATCTTCGCAATCTGTGCAGGTTAATGACAAAAAACTTAGGGT
>NZ_JAHDJT010000178.1 GCF_023661085.1 Wolbachia pipientis | reverse complement strand
TAACGATGAATAAAATAACTTACCTATCAAATAACCTCAACAAATTTTTCAATGAAAAGGCAAATGAAGTATCAATTGAAACAGGATTTATAAAAAGGAAGAGGAAGCTAAAAGGTTCATCGTTCGTAAAAGCGATAATCCTTGGTAATATAGGAGTTGATAATTGTAGTATAGAAACGATATGCCAATTGTTAAACGAAGACTCTGTGAGTATAACAAAACAGGGCTTGGACTTTAGGTTTACTAAAGAAGCAGTAGAATTTATGAAAAGTATGTACAATGAATCTTTGACACTATTTAAAAGTACTTTACAAATTGATTGCGAAATCTTGAAACAATTCAGAAGTGTTAAATTGTTAGATAGTAGCTATATTAGCCTACCTAATAGCATGGAAGATATGTATAAAGGGTATGGTACCAGCTATAGCGGTTATGCAAGTAACACTAAGTCCGGGGTAAAGTTACAATTAGTTTTTGACTATCTAAATCAGGCATTAGACCAGCTTAACATAACAGAGGGAATAAGGTCAGATCAGGGGTATAGAAGACACTTAAGCAATATATCAAGCAATGATTTACTAATATCTGATCTGGGTTATTTTGTGCCAAGTTCTTTTAAACAAATCAATGAAACAGGAGCTTATTTTATCAGCCGTTATAAATCCGATACCAATATATATGATATAGAAGCAAATCAAAAAATAGAGTTATTAGAATGTTTAGAGGGTAAATTGTTTCTAGAAAGAGAAGTATTATTGGGAAAAGAGGCAAAGATTAGAGTAAGAATTATATGTCAAAAGCTAACTGAAGAACAGTCTATAGCTAGAAGAAGAAAGGCTAATAGATTAGCGAAATCACATGGATACACATCTTCTAGAAGGAATCAAGAATTGTTGAACTGGTCAATATTTATAACTAATGTTCCAGAGGATAAAATTAGCGCTGAGCAAGTATTAACAATTTACAGAGCCAGGTGGCAAAT
>NZ_JAHDJT010000177.1 GCF_023661085.1 Wolbachia pipientis | reverse complement strand
GTATGCCGGTAGTTGGTATTGCAGTTGGGTTTGGGCTCATGGTAGGTTATGGAATTTATAGTGGTGTTAGCAATATCGTGGAGTACGAGAAAAAGTATGATACAACCCATGATGAAAATTGGCGTATTTTTTGGCATACATTTGCTTTTCAACCTGTACCACAAGATGTACAACATCTTGCAGCAAGAAAGGAAATGGTTAATAGTCTCACTAAAGGAGCATGGCAAGCTTTAAATAATAGCCCTAATAGTACTGTTGCCTATGGTATTGGTCTTGGAAAAGTAAGCGGTAATACCCTTCGTCCAGATTATGCAAAGATTCTTATGAATAAAGCAGAAAGAGCCAATACAAGAAGTCTTTCACGTGTTATACCTCATAGTATTGCAGGTGCTAGCAGAGTTTGTTTACCACAGGTTACTGACCAAGATTATGAAAAAGAAGGTACAAAAAATTCATTCGACTTTGCTTCGTATTATTGTGAAAATTCAGTGGTTATTAGTCACGATAATAGGGTAAAAGCGAAACAAAAGGATAAAATAATTGTTTATGATTTAAGCAATGTGGACAAGGGTACCATCGTTGGAAGTAATGAGTGGAACAATAATTTTCTAATTGGCTCAGGTACAGCAGAAATAACTGGTGGTAGTAATAAGGTAGTAAATAGGTTTGTTGTAAATAACGTTGACTTCTCAGGTAAAATTATTGGTGGAAGTAACTCTGTTAATATACTTGATTTAAGCCAATTGAAAGATACAGTTATAGGAGTGAATGTTGACTATCGTTTTAAGCCTAGTGTCTCTGGGTCATTAAAGGCAAGAGTAAATGGTCGTTGGTTAATCAATGATCAAATTGATAATAATAGCATCTTTAATTATTACTATGTTGGAAGAAAGAACAAGGTGGATAAAATTTTGTGCATGGGTTACTCTGAGCACTTTACAGGAATCGATGATCGTGACGTTATCATAGATAGTGGTGGTGGCTCTAACA
>NZ_JAHDJT010000017.1 GCF_023661085.1 Wolbachia pipientis | reverse complement strand
TTATTATAGCGCCAATTTACAGTATTATAGAGTCAAAACTCGCCACTCGGGGTTTTATTGTCTTTTTTTCTGCTTAGCCTAAGTTATGTGAGAAGTCTATCAACGAAGTGAAAAATATGTCCCCCTTCCTCGAAAAATTTGTTATATTCATTTTGGTTGCTGACTTTTATTTTTTGTAACATATTTTTTCTTTAATGGTTAAACGACTATCCCATAATGAATTTTGTCAGCAACTATCAAGTTTTTTAGTTGCTGTGCAACAAAGCCTACTGGTACTCAAAAATGAAAAGGAGGTCATTTAGTGATTCCTCGTTATAGTCGTAAAGAAATGTCTTCCATTTGGGAGGACAACAACAAGTTTAACATATGGCTCAAAATAGAAAAATTAGCGTGCGAAGCTCAAGCAGAGTTAGGAGCGGTTTCAAATGATGTTGCTGAAAGACTCTCTGGCACTATCGAGTTTGATATTAAGCGGATCAACGAAATCGAATCTACTGTAAAACACGATGTTATAGCTTTCCTCACATACATTGCTGAAAAAGTGGGAGTTGATGTTCGTTATCTCCACTATGGAATGACGAGTTCTGATGTTTTGGACACGTGTCTTGCTGTGCAGCTAAAAGAGTCGTGTGATATTCTACTTAAAAATCTAAAAAATTTACTTACGGCATTGAAAAAAAAAGCTGAGGATTACAAAGGTGTTGTGTGTGTTGGACGTAGTCACGGAATGCATGCAGAACCGACTATACTTGGGTTAAAATTTGCCAGGTTTTATGCAGAATTTAAACGCGGCTACCAAAGGCTAATTAACGTACAAAAAGAGATCTCAACTTGCAAAATATCAGGTGCAGTAGGCAATTTTGCGAATGTTGATCCATTTGTTGAAGAATATGTAGCAGAAAAAATGGGACTTATACCTGAAACTATATCTTCTCAAGTAATTCCCCGTGATAGGCACGCTGTGTTCTTTTCAATTTTAGGGGTGATTGCAAGTTCAATGGAAAATGTTGCCGTTGAAGTTCGTCATTTACAAAGAACTGAAGTTGGCGAAGTTTCCGAATATTTTTCCACTGGGCAGAAAGGAAGCTCTGCTATGCCACACAAGTGTAATCCTATTTTAAGTGAAAATCTAACTGGACTTTCGCGGTTAATACGTAGCTATGTGTTTCCTGCACTGGAAAATGTTGCATTGTGGCACGAGCGAGATATATCACATTCGTCTGTGGAAAGATGTATTGCTCCTGATGCTTGCATAGCAATGGATTTTGCTTTAGTGCGATTGACAGATTTAATAGATAAATTAGTAATTAATGAGGAAAACATTGAAAAGAACTTAAATTCAGCAAAAGGTTTAATTTTCTCACAGCGTGTATTGCTTGAGCTAGTGAATAGTGGTCTAACTAGAGAAGAAGCATATAAAATTGTTCAGAGCAATGTAATGAAAGTGAAACAAGGCAACAGTGATTTTCTGTCCGAATTGAAACAAGATAAATCTTTACTTGGAATTATTGACTCTGAAAAACTTGAATCTTTGTTTGATTTTGCTTATTATACAAAGCATATAGACCATATATATAACAAGGTCTTTGATTAGGCTGAGTAGCTCAGTTGGTAGAGCAGGAGGATCATAATCTCTTGGTCGTGGGTTCAAGTCCCTCCTCAGCCACTTAAACTGCATTCAATAAGATATTCAAGAAGGCCGAGCTATGCAGCTGTAAATATATTTCATTTTTACAAAAAATAAGATAATGCGGTATTCTATACGTTTGACTTATTGTCGTTAGCCTAAAAAACTATTAGTAGTATACTTTATGAAAATTTTTTTGGATATCATTAGCAACATACACTGTAAATTAAAGCGAATAAGAAGCCTTATTCGCTTTATATTATGCAGGTTTTGCAGGTTCGAGATTATACTTTATTTTCACGTGTATGTTTTGATCCAGTGCAACTAATAAGTTAAGCAAGTATTCTAAAGAGAACCCTTCAATTTTTGACTTATTAATTTGAGATACTTTAGGTTGATCAATCTTTAGAGCAGCAGCTGCTTTCTTTTGTGTTCTGAATCTCTTATTTATTAATCGTGCAACAATCTTTATTAACTTTAGCTTTGTACCTTTTATATCGCCCAATTCTACCACTATGGGGTAACTTAACTGTAAACCTTGCATAATAATAAACTTCCTTATAAAATTACTTTAGTTTTTCTTCTTTAAATAATACGTGCTTTCTGACTACTGGATCATACTTTCTGAACTCCAATTTTCTAGTAAGCTTTTTAGGATTACGCTTTTTTACATAAAAGTAACCTGTTGATTTTTCTTCACCAGTGCTTGTTATCTTAGTTGCGCTGCTAACTAGCTTAACAAGCAAAGAAGCATTTTTTTTTGCCATACTTATACAATAATATAAATTCTGTGTTAAGTGTATTGTATGAAACACCAAAAGTCAACTATTTTGTGTCTTTAAGCGATGTAGATTACAAATATATTGCAAAATTCTTGACAATAAGCAGTGTGTTGAGTAGCATAAAGTTAACTTCAGAACGAAAGGCAAACGGTAAATAAGTGGCAAATAGTGGTAAAAGGTTACTATTAATAGAAAATTCTATCTGCTCTGATGAGGTTAGAGTTGCTTTGTCAGTAGACAACAGGGTTGTAGAGTTTGAACAAGAATTCAAGGAAAAAAGGCAGTTAAGAGGCAACATATATGTTGCTCATGTAAAGCGTATAGAGCCTTCTTTGCAAGCTGTATTTATTGAATATGGGAAGAACAAGCAGGGGTTTTTACCCTTTTCCGAAATATCTCCAGATTACTTTAATATTCCAGAAAAGGAGAAGGAAGCTTTCTTTGAAAACTATTCAGGTGGTGATTGTACGGAGGAAGGTAACAGTGCATCGGCAAATACTTCTTCAGATTCTACAGCTAGTAAGAGTATTAATGAGTCCGGTAATGGTTTTGTAAGGGAGGTATCTTTATATAGGAGATATAAATTACAAGATGTTATTTCGGTCAACCAAAAAATGTTGGTTCAACTCACTAAAGAGGAACGAGGTAATAAAGGGGCTTCATTTACAACGTACATAACTTTAGTGGGTAGGTATTGTGTTTTCATGCCAAATTCCATGAGCAGGGGTGGTGTATCCCGCAGAATCGAAGATGTTAATGTTAGAAAACAGTTAAAGGATATATTGAATTCAATAGAGTTGCCGAAGAGGTCAGGTTTAATCATAAGGACCGTTGGTTCGGGAAAAAGTAAAAAAGAAATTGAGCAGGATTACAATTATTTATCTTCGTTGTGGCAAAATATTCAAGAAAATGCCTCCTCTGTAAATGTTCCATCATTGATTTATAACGAAGCAGATCTGATTATGAAATCTATTCGTAATTTCTGTAGCAATGATGTAGAAGTTGTAATATCTGGAAAAGAAGCTTTTGAAACAGTAAGGCAATATGCTAGAAATGTATTAAAAGGTAGTAAATTGCGGTATAGGTTGTATAGAGGTTTTGTTCCGATATTTACTTACTACGGAATTGAGGATCAAATTTCTGAGTTATATAGCAATAGAGTAAAATTGCCATCCGGTGGGTCTTTAATAATAACTTTAACTGAGGCGTTTGTTTCAATAGATGTAAACTCAGGGAAAATGACGGGGGAAGATAGTATAGAAGAAACAGCTTATAGAACCAATATGGAAGCAGTACCTGAAATATCAAGACAGGTGAATTTAAGAGGCTTATCAGGGTTAATAGTGGTCGATTTTATTGATATGTTGAGGTACCAATATTGTAGAGCTGTTGAATCTGCTATTAGGCAGGCGTTCAAGGATGATAAAGCTAGGGTTCAGTTCAGCTACATAAATGATTTTGGTTTAATGGTGTTTTCAAGGCAGAGAATTAAACCAAACATACAGGAGATTAACACTACAGAGTGCCTACATTGTAAAGGAGTTGGGAAAGTAAAGTCAAATGAAGTAATTGTTGCATCAATACTGAGAAACTTGCAGCACGTTGCTGTTAGGAATCGGAATAGGTCGTTTGATTTGGTAGCACATGGTTCAGTTATAGCACATATTTTTAATAATAAACGTGACACAGTTTTTACAATCGAAAAAGAGTTTAATATTAAATTAAACGTTAGTGCTGATAACAATTTGAGTATGGATGCATTTATTTTAAAACGAGGTGATGATGTTAATTTAAATGATTGTAAACCACTGCAAAACTCTGGTTACAAAATTGAGACTAGTAACAATGAAAGAGCTGATAATTCAGGTAGATTGCAAAGCAATTTTTGGTTAACTAAATGGCTTTCACGTCTTTTGAGCCCTAACAGCTAACTAGAAATCCTAAATAGGACTTGTAATTGGCAAGTTCTATACTTATATATTCTTATATCAGATAATATTTATACAAGGGAGTATTCATTATGGGAAGAGCAATAGGTATAGATCTTGGAACGACAAATTCTTGTGTTGCGATAATGCAGGGCAAGGATACAAAGGTAATGGAAAATAAAGAAGGGGCAAGAACTACTCCATCTATAGTTGCATTTACTTCATCAGGAGAAAGGTTGATTGGTGCTCCTGCAAAAAGACAAGCAACCACCAATGCAAGTAACACTTTTTTTGCTACTAAGAGATTAATAGGCCGTAAGTATGGTGACCCTGAAATGAAAAATCTAAATGTGCCATATAAAGTGTTTGCAGCAAAAAATGGCGATGCTTGGGTTAAAACAACAGATGGTAAAGAATACTCCCCTAGTCAAATTGGTGCGTTTATCCTACAAAATATGAAAGAAGCAGCAGAAGCTTATCTTGGAGAAGAAGTAAAGGATGCTGTAATAACAGTGCCAGCATACTTCAATGATTCTCAGCGTCAAGCAACAAAAGATGCAGGGAAAATTGCCGGATTGAATGTACTCAGAATAATTAACGAACCGACTGCTGCAGCTCTTGCTTATGGTCTTGATAAGAAACATGGGCACACAATAGTGGTATATGACCTTGGTGGTGGTACATTTGATGTTTCAATACTTGAAATAGGTGACGGAGTTTTTGAGGTAAAGGCTACAAATGGTGACACTCATCTTGGAGGTGAAGACTTCGATAATGCAGTGGTGAGTTATTTACTGGATGAATTTAAGAAAAGTAATGGCATTGATTTAAAAAATGATCCAATGGCTATGCAGAGGATCAAAGAGGCTGCTGAAAAGGCGAAAATTGAATTATCAAGTGCAATGGAAACGGAAATAAATTTACCGTTTATTACAGCTGATGCAAGTGGTCCAAAACACTTAAATATGAAATTAACAAGGGCAAAACTTGAAAGCTTAGTGAACGATTTAATCGAAAGGACTATGGCTCCTTGCAAAAAAGCTCTTGAGGATGCTGGTCTGTCTGCTAGTCAAATTGGTGAAGTGGTTCTTGTTGGTGGCATGACTCGTATGCCAAAAGTAATAGAGAAAGTTAAAGAATTCTTTGGTAAAGATCCACATAGAGGGGTAAACCCAGATGAAGTCGTGGCAATTGGAGCTGCAATACAAGCAGGGATTGTTCAGGGCGATGTAAGAGACGTGTTATTGCTTGATGTAACTCCACTTTCTCTTGGTATTGAAACACTAGGGGGAGTATTCACTCCACTCATTGAGCGCAATACTACCATTCCTACTAAAAAATCTCAGGTGTTTTCAACTGCAGAAGATAACCAAACAGCTGTTACCATTAAGGTACATCAAGGTGAAAGAAAATTGGCAGTTGATAATAAACTGCTTGGCCAATTTAGTTTGGAAGGAATACCACCTGCTCCTCGTGGAGTTCCTCAGATCGAAGTGACGTTCGATATAGATGCAAATGGAATAGTACATGTTTCTGCGAAAGATAAGGCTACTGGAAAAGAGCAGAAAATACGTATTCAGTCTTCAGGTGGTTTGTCTGATGATGAAATAAATCGCATGGTGAAAGAAGCTGAAGAAAAGGCACAAGAAGATGAGAAACGTAAGAAATTCATTGAAGTGAAGAACCAGGCAGATAGTTTAGTTCATTCTACAGAGAAGTCTTTGAGGGAGTATGGTGATAAAGTCTCACCAGAAGATAAGTCTGCCATTGAAAATGCAGTGAATGATTTAAAAGAAGCTAGCAAATCTAATAACATTGATGGTACTGATTCAATACAGCAGAAAATTACTAATCTCTCTCAATTATCTATGAAACTTGGAGAAGCTATGTATAAAGAATCTCAACAAAGTAGTGCTGAGAGTGACTTTTCGTCAGAAGGAAATCCAAATGACAAAGAAGAAAAAGTAGTAGATTCTGATTACCAGGACGTGGATAATAAAGAAGAGAATAAGTAGTTTCGTACTGCTCTCTTATCATTCCGGTGCGTGACGCTGAAATCCAGAAAAAAAGAAATATGGGTCCAAGTAGTTACACTGCTTGGATGACAGGAGCTGTGTATGGGTATTATTAAGGCAATAGAAGAAAAAATATGCAATACAATAAATGTAGTTGATGTTAACATTGTTGATGAGTCTGTTAAACATGCGGATCACTATTTTTCTTCGCCTTCAACATTACCTTCACACATTGGATTAATATTAATATCTGACGACTTCGTTGGAATGAGTGTTCTAAAGAGGCACAAGTTAATTTATGAATTATTAAAGAGTGAGATAGAGCAAGTACATGCAATTTCTCTTCAATTGTATACGCAAAGTGAATACAATTTAAAAAATAAAACAATAAAAGCGTGAAAGAAGAATCTTTGTTGGTTAAAGCAGGAAGAAAATACAATGACTACAAAGGTTCCATGAACCCGCCAATTTATCATTCTTCTACCATATTATTTCTTACTTACAAGGACTACTTAAATGCAGCGAATGGAGAAAGTATATACGACGTGATTAATGATGGCGTTGCAAGGGATTATAGTTATGGTAGTGTTGGTACTCCCACTGTTCACTACCTTTCAAACGCGCTCGCTGAAATTGAGGGTAGGGGGCAGGCATTACTCTATCCCTCTGGACTATTTGCACTTACTTTCGCTATTTTGACTTTTACTAAAGCAGGTTCGCATGTTCTGATTCAAGATAATAGTTACTACCGACTTAGGAGATTTGCCGAAAATGAGCTGCCGAGAAGGGGAATAGAAGTGACTTTTTATGATCCAACACAGAATATAGCTGATTTGATTCAAAGTAACACTTCACTCATTATGATTGAAACTCCTGGCTCTGTAACATTTGAAATTTCGAATATAGAACACATAGTAAAAATTGCTAAGAAACACGGAATCGTAACTGTTTGCGACAATTCGTGGGCCACTCCTTTATTATTTAAGCCGCTCGAATATGGAATTGATGTTGCGCTGTATGCGGTTACAAAGTATCTAGCCGGTCATTCGGATTTATTGATGGGAGCTATTGTTGCTGAAGGAAAAAATTTTAAGTTGCTTTATGAGAATTATAAGAACTACGGAGTCACTGTTCAATCATACGATTGTTATCTTGCACACAGGGGGCTTAGAACATTGCATACACGCATGAAGAGGCATCAAAGCACAGCAATGGCAGTGGCAAAATGGCTGGAAAGACATCTAAAAATCAGAAAAGTCTTATATCCAGCGCTTCCTTCTCATCCTCAGCACAAGCTATGGAGAAGTTACTTCAAAGGAGCAAGTGGTGTGTTTAGTGTAATATTAGATAAAGAATATTCATGTGAGGAGCTAAGCTGCATGGTTGATCACATGGAAGTTTTTGGCATCGGTGCTTCTTGGGGAGGGTGCGATAGTTTAATATTACCAATAGATCGTAAATCTATGCCAAGATCTGTAATGAGTTCGGATTATGGTGGAAGTTTCGTGCGAATATTTTGTGGACTAGAGGATCCTGAAGATTTAATCTCTGATTTAAATGCTGCATTAGCAAGATTGCCATGTTTAAATACCAAAAATGATGAAGTAGAATGTGAGACTAAGAGAGTTACTGCATAACATTATTGACGTCAACTTTGATGTTGAAATCAAAGGCGTCACATGTAATCCCAAAAGAATTAAAGAAGGTTATCTTTTTGTTTGTGTGTCAGAGGAACGTGAGAAATGCATGAACGGCATAATAGGAGCTTCAGCAATAATAGCAAACTTTGCAGCGCATGATGCCTGCATCTTTCATCCAAACCCTCAAGAAATATACAGCAAAATAGTTAGTAGGTTTTATCAATTCAAACAGCCAAAATATGTTGCTGCTGTGACAGGTACAAATGGCAAGACTTCAGTGGTAGAGTTTTGCCGCCAAATCTGGCAAAATGCAGGTTATAATGCTGCGTCCATTGGAACGCTCGGAACATGTATCAATAATGAAAGGGAAGACAATAGCCTTACCACTCCAGATGCAGAGGACCTTTATGCAACATTACGTGATATAAACAATAAAAGCACAGAGCACTTAGCGTTAGAAGCTTCAAGCCATGGGATTGACCAATGCAGAATTCATGGACTTAGGCTCACTGCTGCGGCTTTTACAAATTTCTCGCAAGATCATTTAGATTATCATCAGGATATCAGCAAGTATTTTGAGGCTAAGAAAAGGTTGTTTTATGAGGTACTGCCAAAAGAAAAAACAGCGGTATTAAATGCAGATATAGGCGAGTACAGAGAGCTGCTCAACATAACAGAAAAACGTGGCAACAAAGTTATAACTTATGGAAAAACAGCTTCTGACATTATTTTATTAAAGCAAATACCAACTCAAAGTGGTCAACACCTGACAATTAAAATCGGTGGTGAAATTTATGATACGTTTTTTCCAGTTCTAGGGCAATTTCAGGCGTATAATTTACTGTGTGCAATCAGCATAGTTATCTCATCTGGGGTGGAATATCAAAGGATATGTATAGACAAACTCGTTTCTCCGCCAGGGAAAATGGAAAAAGTAAACACTTTTACAGTTGTAGATTATGCTCACACTCCCAGTGCACTTAAACAAGCTCTGTTGTCTTTAAAATGGCACTTTAACAAAAAAATAGTTCTAGTTTTTGGTTGTGGTGGAAATCGTGATCAAATAAAACGTGCAGAAATGGGTAAAATAGCACAAATGTATGCAGAAAGAGTGATAGTCACAGATGATAATCCGCGTAATGAAGATCCAGCAAAAATTCGTCATGATATTTTACTACATTGTTCTGATGCACTGGAGGTAGGGGACAGAAAAGAGGCTATAGAGAAAGGCATAGATATTGCCTATAACAAAGGTATGATCCTGCTGGTTGCAGGAAAAGGGCATGAAAAATCCCAAACAATAGGAAACCAAACTTTTGCATTCAGCGATGTTGAGGTTATTAAAAATCATGCCTTAATATACTGATTTTTCACATATAGAAAGCTAGATCCCAGTGTCGAAGCACTGGGATGACAGAAAAAGGTGCACTGGGATGACACCGAAGGGTGGGCTACTGATTTTTTATGCAAAAGGTCCAATCATTCACCGTTCTTGCAAGCGAAAGCACTCCCACTTCCCTTGCGCCAGAATTTAAAATTTCTTGAGAGCAAGACCTTACGGTTGCTCCAGTTGTCACCACGTCATCAACCAATATCACGATCTTATTTTTGATAATTTCTTTGTTGCTTGTTTTAAAGGCCCTTGTTAAATTTTTTTCACGCTGTTTTAGTGAAAGACCAGCTTGAGGCGTGGTGTGGCGAAGGCGCTTGATCGCAAGTGGTGCATAAAATAAGTTGGATAACTTGCTGAGTTCCCCCGCGAGTAATGCCGCTTGATTGTATTTACGCTTAAGCAAGCGCATTTTATGCAGCGGTATAGGAATTATAATCTCTGCATCTTGGAATATATCCCAATTAGCTTGGTACATCCACTTCACGTAAGTTTTTACATAATTTAAATTATCAAAAAATTTAAAATTTATAATCATATTTTTACTATGTTGATCATAAGCAAAAGCTGACCTTAACACTTTAAACGGTGGGGGATTGGCAATGCACTTACCGCACGTGTAAATGTTATCTGAAATTACTGTGCCACAAACATTGCAGTAATGTTTAGTTAAAAAGCTGATTTTTTTGCCACACTCATCACACAGATCATGATTTTTATCAATTATACATTCACAACTCACACATACGTTTGGAAAGATGAGATTTACGGCTTTCTCCAGTAGTAGAAAACTCACACTATTTAAGTCTAAAAAACGTATATGATAGCGTTATTTCACTTAAATCCTTCGTGCTATTGTCGCGCATTATCTCGGGGTCTATATAAAAGGATACGGGCATCGCTGCTTTTTGTTTTGGCAGTAACATTTGTTCCTCAAAGCAGAAACATGCAATTTTATTGAAATATTTGCCTGCTTTGAAAGGCGTGACATTATACACTGCCATTCCAAACGAAGACTGATCAGATAGGTTTTTTGCGTAATAAAAAGCCAAACTTTGTTCTCCTATGTTTGTATCAATATAATTAGTTTCTGAGTTAAATTCCCAAGGCAAATCCGGCATTACATCAGCGTTAAAATGAACTCTAATTTTTTGATTAGTTATATTCGCCGCTGTGTTGGTTACTTTTCTCGTTGTGCCACCATATCCAGTAGCTTTACAGAAAATGCTATATAGTGGTACCGATGCATATGCAAAACACAGCATCAATATCACTAAAGATATCAAAAAGAAAACTATAGAATTTCTACTATTCCCCCTTAAAAAGGAGAACATCTAGTCCCTACTATTAAACAAGTTAAGTAACCTAAGTAGATTGAGGAATATATTAATAAAGTCGAGATAAAGGTCAGTTGCACCGAATATTGCCAACTTAGTGGCTGCAGCTTCTGAGCCATCATTATACCTATAATAAATATCCTTGATTCTTTGAGCATCACATGCGGTCAATAAGGTAAATACTATTACTGATATAAATGATATTGCAAAGTAGAGAGGACTACTTCCAAGAAATAAATTTACTATGAATGCAATAAATAGCCCCAAGACTCCCGTTATCAAAAAAGAACCCATACTGGTCAGGTCTTTTTTTGTAATGTTGCCATATAAAGCCATAGAGCCGAACATAATTGATGTAATGAAGAACGCTCTTGCTATATTTTCTGCAGTGTAACGTACAAAAATATAAGATGAAGAAAGCCCCATTAACACTGAAAACGTAAAAAATATGGTAAATGCGGACTGAACGCTAAGATGTGGAATTCTAGGGTATGCAAACACCACTAGCACAAGTGGAGCAAATGCTACCCCACAAAACAGAATGGGGCTGGAATGAATTACTTGATAAAGACCGGAAAATACCGTTAGGAACGCAACAAGCCCGGTCACACCTAAAGCTAAAGCCATATAATTATATACTTTAGTTAGGTAACTCCTAAGCCCAGCACTATAATAAACGCCCTGAGAGCGAATGTCTTGTTCATTTCTCATGTAAGACATAAATATAACTCCTTTTATCCCTTAATAATATTATAATACAAAACTACATCTTTATCAAGCATAAAATTACTTTTTATTGCAATTAATGTACAGTTATTTTGTTCTAATGTAGATGGAATATAATCCTATTGCCGCTGCATTCGAAACATTTAAGCTGTCAATTGCGTTTGACATTGGAATTTTTACAAGATAATCACAATTTTCTCTAACTAACCGCCGCATTCCTTTCTCTTCAGAACCAAAGATGATCGCTATTTTTTTTCCAAAGCTCTTTATTTCGTCTACATTCTCTTTGGCATCGCCATCAAACCCGTAACACCAGCAGCCGACCTTTTTTAAATATTCCATAGTTTTTACTATGTTTGTGACGTGTATTAGCGGGACAATATCTAATGCTCCGCTTGCCGCTTTTGCAATAGATGCGTTTTCGTTTGGTGAATGGTTGTATGGTAAAACCACTGCATCAACATTAAAACAAGCTGATGTTCTGAGAATCGATCCTATATTGTATGTGTCAGTGACTTGATCTAAAATTACTATAGTAGAGCTATCGCTTGAGTTTGCTATTTCTTCAATGCTTAAGCTCTGAAGAATAGGAGCAACTTTTAAAGCCACTCCTTGATGGTTAGCACCTTTGGACAAAATATTGTTAAGTGTTTTGTTTTCTACTAATTGGACTTTAATGCCCTTGCTGTCTATGTATTGCCTAATTTCTTTTTCATGCTCTTCGTAGAAGTTCTCTGTTGTCAGTAGTTCCGTACACTGCCTATTTTTATTCTTCAGTGCTGACATGCAGGCATGCTTTCCATATAGCCAAAAGCTCTCATTAGCCTTTAACGATTTCATCGTATTATTGAAGATCGTAAAATAAACGACATTTTACTATATTTAGATATTGTTGTAAAATTATACAATTCAATTAATGCGTTTATGTCAGGTGATGAGTTAGACTGGCACAAAAATGTTAAGCCAATAAAATCTGAAAAAGTTACTTTAAAAGTTGATCATAAAGTAAATATAAAGCCTATGGCCGGTAAAGGTACTTTTAACTTACGAGAAAATTTCCTTGATGCCAACGATGTTAGCTTGTCATTTTGTCTTGACTACAACACAAAGTCAAAGGTTGATAGGGGTAAATATTCTATAAGCGATAAACTCGATTTGCATGGCTATAATATAGAGGATGCTTACAGTAAATTGATAGATTTTATCATTAAAAATTATCGGGCAGGGAATAGATGCTTATTGATAATTACGGGGCACGGTAGTACAACAGGTAAAACGGATACTATAAAGAATAACTTAAATAAGTGGTTAAATGATACTAAAATTCAGTACATGATTCTGTATCACCAGCAAGCTACAAAAAAACATGGTGGTAAAGGGGCTTTTTATGTTTTGCTAAGAAGAAATAGAGGCTTTAAGCCTGTTGCTTAGCCTTCCCGTATAAAAAAGCTTGACGTTTCTGTAATGCTGCGTGCTCTTGAATTACTTTAGTAATAAATATTTAAGAAATTTACCAGATGAGAAAAAAAGCAAAAGAAGCCCTGGTCAGTATTTATTTTCAGTATTGGCGTTTTTATGTCTTAA
>NZ_JAHDJT010000176.1 GCF_023661085.1 Wolbachia pipientis | reverse complement strand
TTTCAGTAGCATCATCAAGTTTTTGAGCTAGGATGCCTTCTTCTTTCCGTAGATCCATTATCCTTTCTTCGTACGCTAATAAATCTTTCTCATTCCAACGAAACTTGTCTAACTCATCGTATGCTAACTTTATTATTGGTGATTTTTCTGCTATATTCCTTAAGTCTTCGTCTGTAGTATCCTCTGCATACTTGAAAAAAAGCACCACCTTTCTACTGTGCTATCTAGTTCTTCCACTCTGTTTTTTGCGAATTTAGGCAACTCAATAAAGACAAACTGAAAATCTTTTAAGTAATGTCCATTGGTTTTTATATCCCGTATATTACGAGTGGAAATATACTCAACCTCCGGGGGAAACAGCGTACTATTGGAAATAGCGATAAAGAAAACTTTCTTTAAGTCTATGTAATTGCCAGATTTATCTAATTGCCTCGAGTAAGCCTTAGCAGCGTAAAGTTAAGCGCGTTTTTCAAAGCCTTTATCGCGAGCGAGCTGCATCTCGGCGATATATCTATTTCCGTAAGAATCCTTGCAAAGAACGTCAACAATGCTTTGTGTATCAGAGGCAATTTCAGGATCCATAATAGTGTTAAGGAATTCCACTTCTTGTATTGTATTGACACCAGTAAACCCTAAGATGTCATTTAAAAAATGGATAAGAATATTCTTATTTTTCTCAGTACCGAAGATTTTCTTGAAGGTCAGGTCGAGTTTTGGATCGAGAAACTTTGATAAAGCCATAGGAAATTCACTTAAGAAGTATTAAAAATTATACACAATTCTGTAGAAATATTCAATCTTTTTGTTTCGAATGTATTGGCCTACGAACCCAAGCCTCATCTTGAATTGCAATTATATTAAAAAATTTATAAAACGAAGAAAAAGGCAAAAGAAGCCCTGGTCAGTATTTATTTTTAGTATTGGCGTTTTTATGTCTTAAACGCTGCAATTTAGCTGCTTTTAAACGCAACTAGTCTAAGCTATAATATTTAAGAAGTTTACCAGACAGAGAAAAAAGAC
>NZ_JAHDJT010000175.1 GCF_023661085.1 Wolbachia pipientis | reverse complement strand
TATCTAATACACTGGAAAACCAACCTAAAAATCGATGAGGGAAAAAGCCAGGCTTTTCACTAGAGTGCAAATAAGATTGTATTTGATCAACCAGTGATTGAAACCTTGCTTCGAAGGACTTGTTTAGTAAATCTGCTGCATCGGAAGTTGAAGAGTCTACTTTCCCAAAAAGCAGCTCTATCAATTCAAAATCTTGTGGTTTTTCTTGTTGTTGATTGTTATTGACCGTAACTACCTCCTGATTTTAACCTTTTACAATTTTTACTCTCACTTAAACTCCTCGCCTACTTTTGTTTAAATCTAAGTAACTGAATTTCCTAAAATAGAAACACTACACTTTGCTTCTAGTATCACTAACCTCCTGCTGTACAGTTTCTACATCTAATGATGAACTTGGCAACTGACTATCACCTGCACCACCACCTAATTGCTTATTTCTAACCTTGGCAAATACCTCATATTCTGACTTATCTTCTTCCATAATGGAGTGCATTTGTTCTTGGTTAAGAGAGTTAACGATTTTAGATAATATTTTAACAGCTTTATTTTCCTTAATGAGAGAGATAACCAAATCCCTGGTTGATGAGAGTTGTTCACTTAACTTATTTAAATAGTGTTGTCTATGAGCTTCAAAGCCAGGACGATTCCACATAGAGGTGAGCATGTCACTACCAGATTTAATAAAATTATCGTCTGGTGCAGAGACAATTGAGTTTAAGACTATAAACATCGACGTAGAATAGCTATCAGGAGATAAATCTTCTGGCTTTAAATATTCAAATAGCTTTTTGGCATTCTCGAAAGAATAATTTGTTTTTAATGTATCTAAAGTATAATAATACCTGTTATGTTTAAAGTCCCTCTTCAATAATTCATGATACTTCTCTTCACAAAGATAGCGTAGGCAAAAATCAACCATTCCAACATCATCAGTAGAAAAACGCCCTTTATTATATGCTACTTCCGTTAATAAATCTTCTTTCCTTTTTGGGGATACAGAATCAATTGACTGTAACTTATCCCAGAAGAATTCCAAAGCTTCAACATGCTTTTCTAGCATCGCACATTTAAAAGCATAAACGTATGGATGCTCATTATTTAATTCCAACTGATGCTCCTGGTTATTCATAGCATGTGACCAGTAGATCATTAAAGCCCCTTTAT
>NZ_JAHDJT010000174.1 GCF_023661085.1 Wolbachia pipientis | reverse complement strand
CTTAACTTGACGCGTATGGCTGTACGAACATTCTTAAAAAGAGTATAATGAGAGAAAAGTATTGAGGTATAAGACGTTTTACTACAAAGAAATAATATCAAAATTGCCAAAGGTAGAGCTGAACAAAATAGGTGAAGCTGTTGGTGTCGATTATAGGGTTAGCAAACTTACAGGGGAAAATGTATTTAATTTGCTACTATATAGCATATTGGAGAAAAATGAGCTTAGTTTGCGCACTATTGAGGAAAATTATCGCCGCATGTTTAACTTAGATACACGTCATTCATCAGTTGCAAGTCGTTTGAGAACAATACCTATTAAGTACTTTGAAAAGATTTTTTTGTTTATTTTACAGAGTTTTTGCAGCTCAAAAGAAATTGATGATCATAGATGCAACAACACTTCAGCTATCAAGCAAATTATTGCAGCTTGGCATTCCCTGCAAAAACATAAAATATTGCCAAAAAAACATGATAAAATGCACAATTGCAACAGATGGAAGATTTGCAAAGCTGCTTAATTTATGTACTCAAGCAGAGGGTTTTTCAGATAACAAATTGTTCTGAGAAGTGTTGCTCAGTCACGGTAAAGAGTCGATTTGCATATTTGATCGTGGAATATAGAAACGTGCAACTTTTGAGGAGTTTATAAAGGAAGGCATACACCCGCGGCAACTATAATATTCGCTATAAAATAGTGCGAACCCACCAAGAGGTTAAAGGCCTAAGAACGAAAACACTTGAACTGATGGAGGATGTCATAGTTAGATTAGGGCAAAATGGTTCAAGATTTTTGTCATTTGAGATCAGGTTGATTAGAGCAAAAAGTCAGGTAAATGGCGAAGTTCTCACATTTTTAACTAATATCTATGGAGTGTCTGCTATAGAGATTTGTGATCTCTATAAAAAACGTTGGTCAATAGAAGTGTTCTTTAAATTTATCAAGCAGGAGCTCAACGCAAAGCATTTTCTTGGGTACAGCAAAAACACTATCATGGTTACACTGTACATGATTCTCATAGCTTCCATTTTACTAACAGAGTACAGAAAACGCAGTGGAATGGAGAGCTACAAGTTCGTTAGGCGTGCTTTCATGAACGAGCTTAGACTTGAAATCCTGAAACCAGTCATTGAATACTGTGGTGGAAATCCAGACAAAATCTACGATTATTATCTTTTTTCTTTT
>NZ_JAHDJT010000173.1 GCF_023661085.1 Wolbachia pipientis | reverse complement strand
GCAAGTGACTACGATGAGGAATATGATGACCCAATAATGTGTGACCTATGTAATCGTGATATCCTGCCTGATACCTATGAGAAGCAACGTTACCATTCTCTAGAGATAAATGTTAATCATTTGAAAGTTATTGAATGGTTTGAAGAACAATTGGCAAATTTGAACATCACTTCGAATAAAGTAGCAACAGGGGTTTATTATGTTATTGTTGGCACAAGCCTTGTCAGCTTAATTATTCCGGATTGTTGTTCTGATAAATCATATCTAACTTTAGATAAGCTCAAAACTAATCCTACTGTTTTGATCAGTTTCAATGAAAAAAACCTTAAACCATTGTTAAACCTGTACATTATTCCCATGGCTGATTTAATTTGTGGATATCGAACTTTAAATGAAATATTAAATGAAACAGTTGAAAAAGGAGTACCAAAGTTATTACCTAACGTTTCTTTTCAGGCGCTAAATTGCTATCCTTATATTCCACTACAACAAACCAAACTAGCAACTCAAGAAAAGATTCTGCAATTACGAATCAAAAACGGTGGCATTTATATCAATGACATAGAGGTTGTCAATAAGCAATCTAAGTTAGGAATGAATATCTTTTTTGTTCTTCTTGAACAATTCTGGTGCGATTTTAAAGAAGGCATTTCTCCAGGGCAACATAAAGCATTAACTATTGAACAAATTGCAGATTACCTGGGAAATATTTCCGATGCTGAACAACAAATTCGTAAACCGATAAATAGAATGCAAAGAACCATGGTAGATAAGTTAGCTATAACCTTAGGCATGAATGTAAAAAGAGATGATATTATTCAAACTCTACCATGGTCTGGAATAGGTATCAAGGAATATGGCTATAGACTTAATCCTTCCACTCTCAGCCTTAAGAAGTAGCACAAGTGCTACGCCACTGGCTATTTACTTTGCTAATCTGCATAGCTGGAATGGATTCACCATTCCTCAGTTCAAATATCAATTTGTGTTGTTCATTATCTTTCATCATCATCACGCCTGAAGTATATAAACTCCTTAAGGCAGAAGCACCGCTGAAACTTTGAAATGGCTCTTCTGACAATGATCTCTTTGATACTTTTTTGGTATTGTGCGTTAAGATAATACCACATCTAGGGTTTGTCATCGCTCGTAACTTTTCAACTCTATCTTTTAAAAAACAGAACATGGAGCTATTGCTATTCTCTTCTTTGTATTTATTAAAATCAAAAATACTGCGCAGCGTATCTATAGCAATAATATC
>NZ_JAHDJT010000172.1 GCF_023661085.1 Wolbachia pipientis | reverse complement strand
CCAAAAAATACCTCTAGTTTTTTACTGAATTTTGTCATTGAACCTGCAGATCAGAACCAAGTTTCGAGTCAGAAATACCCCTGTTGCTATAATAAGGGCGCTGAAGGAATTTGTCAAGTAGTTTTTTCGTTCCTGGAGATGTGCCCAGCGCGTTGTTAAAAGCTATGCGAAAAATCAATAGTTTAAAAGCAAATTGACTTTCATCCTATTGAAGCACTATACTAAAGCCACAATGGGTAATTAGCTCAGTTGGCAGAGCACTTGCTTGACGTGCAAGCGGTCGCTGGTTCGAGTCCAGTGTTACCCATTTTTGTTCGTTAAAAGATTTTATATGGCAGTGGTACACAATGGTAAACACTCAGCAGCAGAGTCCAAACGCTTAATCTATTCCATAATAATAGTCGCAATAACAATGCTCATGGAGATAGTGGGTGGAATAATTTCACATTCGCTTGCTCTGCTATCAGATGCAGGACATATGCTCACTGACCTCTTTGCTTTAGTCTTAAGTTGGGTGGCGCACAGGTTTTCAGCTAAGAAATCTGACCTACAAAGATCATACGGGTACCATCGGTTGCAGATAATCGCAGCATTTGTCAATGGTTTAACTCTATTTCTCATTGCAGCAATCATCATAATTGAGTCAATAAAGAGATTCATTTTCCCAGTCAATGTTGAGTGGCAAATAATGTTAATGATTGCCACACTTGGTCTGATTGCTAATATTGTAGTCTTTTTTGTATTACACAGTAAATGCGAAAGCAACATAAACATAAAAAGCGCCGTACTGCACGTTATAGGAGACATTTTAGGTTCTGTAGCTGCTATACTTGCATCCATAATTATCATGTTTACTGGATGGCAAATAGTAGATCCAATATTATCAGTATTTGTTAGCGTAATAATTCTAAACAGTGGCTATAAAATTCTTAAGAATTCCTGCCATATACTCCTTGAAGGTACACCTGAAGGTATCTCTGCTGAGGAAATAAAAAGTGAGATTGTGTCCAAGCTACCTGAAGTGATAGATGCGCACCATATACATGCATGGTCATTGTCTGATAATTATTTCATAATAACTATGCACGCTAAAATTAAGCGAAGCGTGCAACACACTGATATTTTGTATGGAATAAAAAAAATATTGCTGAATAAGTTTGAAATAGCACACTCTACAGTTGAAATTGAATATGACGAGTGTGCGGATGATAAGATACTTAAACATTGACATTTAAAACCATTATTATGAAAATTTAGTGTA
>NZ_JAHDJT010000171.1 GCF_023661085.1 Wolbachia pipientis | reverse complement strand
AATGTGATTGGTGGCAGATTCAGTGTACATAACCTTAACGCGGACAAATACGATTATTCATTACTCAGTAATTTATCTAAAATGAAATGGTTGAAAAATTCGAAGTATGATGTAAACATAGAAACCAGCGTTAGTGATTTTACGCTAAATGATACAAAAATTGAATACTTGGGTTTTTTGCTGAAGATAGAAAAGGGCAAGCTAGTTGCAGATAAGATAAAACTATCAGGAGAGGATTTTGATATCACCGGCGACATGAAAGTATTAGTGGACAAAAAATACATCAAGCCTTTGTTAGATGTGAACCTTACGGGCAACAAATTTAATGGCAGTATCTTAAAATTACCGAATTTAATAGAGGTGAGAAGAGATTCAAAAAGTAAGATAAACCAGATTCGATGGTCAACAAAGCAGCTTGATTTTTTAGATGACAAAAAAGACTTTGATGCAAATGTGCAAATTAATGTTGCAGAACTTAAGGATGAGCAGAATATTTTGAAGGACTTTAATTTGAATGCAGTGATGATAAATAACATCATTACCGTTAAAAAAGTGGATTATGCACTAGGACATGGACAAGTGTCTTTTCAGGGTTATTTAAGGCCAAATTCAATGTATATAAAGTTTTTCATAGCAAATTTAGACACTAAAAGGGTTGGAAAGGCTATAGGAATTAATAATGTAAATGGTCAGATAAGCTTAAATGGCGCAATTAAAGCTCAAGGAAAAAGCTTTAATGATTGGGCTAATAATTCGTCAGGGGAAATTAATTTGCAAACACGAGGAATAGAATTTACTAACGTGGATTTTAATTCGTTCATTACTAATTTACTAAGCAGTAAAAGTAAATCTGAAGTTTCCACGCTTGCTAACGTCGGTATATATAATGGTAGTACATTTTTTGAAAATGTTAGCGGAAAAGCAAGCATTAAAAATGGTATATGCTCAACTAGTTTACAATTTGGAATTAATCAAGCGTCAGGGTCTACTTCTTCTAATCTAACCTTATCTAATTTCACTTTAGTTTCTTTATCCAGATTTTTCTTCATTCCACCAGGCTGTAGTAGTCCAGTTTATATTGATATGCACTTGGATGGCCCTATTTGGCGTCCTAAGATGAGTTTTGATGAAGACCAAATATTTACTACCCTGAATAGAAGTCAAAAGTATTAAATGTGTTTTGTTGCCCAAATAGCTGTCTAAGCCATGGAACTAAAAAACTACTTGACAACTTTTGCCGTGACCCTTATCATAGTACTGAAGCTATTTGTTTAACTTCCCAATCTGTACAGGTTAAAATGACAAG
>NZ_JAHDJT010000170.1 GCF_023661085.1 Wolbachia pipientis | reverse complement strand
TAGCACGGATTTGGGCAATACAGAGAACGCTCACAAGCTAGTTAAAAATCTAAATGAGGAGAGCGATAAGTTATCTTTAATAAAGCTCTTCAACTCAGGTAAGGTAGGAAATTACAGCTTCTTCAGCAACGGTTTGATAAGCATTGCAAGTAAAAATCGCAACTTAGCTCTGCTTCTGGCTAATAAACTGATTGTCCACCTCAAACAAGAGGGGGCAATCTTTCAAAAATTCATAGAGTATTGCTCAAGCTCGATTAATGATAAAATTCTGTCTATTCCTTTTCAAATAGAGCATTGCATATTGCAAGAAGATTGGGCTTGTGCAATTTTGAAGTTAAAGGAAGCTGCGAAGTTCAATATTTTTCTTCCTTTTAATTGCAAAAGAATGTTAGCAGTTTTTTATTGCGCTTTAGCAAAGCAATATGAAAGTAAAGGGAATTATAAGGAAGCTATAAAGTCTTTATTTAGAGCACAAAATCATTGCGCAACTTTTCAGCCTATCAATTATTTAAAGGCGAAATTATATATTAAACTTGGAAAAATCAGAAAAGCTTCTGCAGTGCTAGAGGTAGAGTATACAGTAAATCCTACTCCTGAGTCAGCAAGAATTTACATCAGTTTAAATAGTAAAGGTGCTGAGAAACTATACGGCTTGCGTCCTGATTATTATTTTAGTTATTGCTTACTTGCTTTATCTTCGATTAGCTTAGGTAAGTATGATCTTGCAAATCAACATCTAGACATTGCTATGAAAAAAGCTAATTACATATCAATCTACCTTATTATGGTGCGGCTTAAAATTAAATTGCAAGAATATGACGAGGCAGTTCACTTACTAAACAAGATGGGCTCAGAAGCTTTACTTGACCCATGTTGGAAATGTAAAAACTGTAGTAAACAGCTAAAGCAGTGGGATTACAAGTGTTCAAGCTGTAATAGCTTTAATTGTGTGTATTATGTTCAATAGTAGCTTATATATATAGCTATTATTTCTCACACTGCTTAGCTGCACAGATACCACTTTTTTACCTCACGTATTAATACTATATTAATCATAACCAGGTTAATGATTTATGTCAATTAAAATTGTAAAATAAATTTTCTTAATTTTGTTATATAAACAGGTTAATATTAGTACTAAATTTATCAATAAATTATAATATAAATAATGTTGTCGTGGAAATTTATAACAATATTTCCCTATAACGTTTAATAAATTTCAATAAATTGCTTTTTCAATTATGGATAAGTATACACTCTGTTAATATGTTTAGTTTAAAATCCAAAAGTAGATTCATGCTTTCTGTTGGCGAAGGATGTA
>NZ_JAHDJT010000169.1 GCF_023661085.1 Wolbachia pipientis | reverse complement strand
TCCTGGTTATTCATAGCATGTGACCAGTAGATCATTAAAGCCCCTTTATCACATCCCTTAACCAAACTCTCTACAGGTTTATTACCTAATGTTGATTTAAATTCTTCAAAAATAGCTCTTATCTCGTCCTCAAAACAACACCAACATGCAATCCTGTAACGATCAAAGGAGTCAAGAAGAGTCTTTTGCCCATCTTCAGTTTTTAAGGTTAATAATTTTCTCCCCACAGTATACCTGTTGAGCCTAACCTGATCTGAAGTATCTCCTATTGGTATTTGTCAACAAGCTTCATCCTCTAAAATTTTCTTTAAAAAAGGTGGTAGTATTATGCTATTCCATCTATTAAAGAATGTCTGATATGCAATACAATACCTCTTAATCTCTAACTCTTTAAACCCTTTATAAGGATCATCTTCTTTAATGGAAGTTAGTAATACCTTTTGTACATTCTCGTAATCCATACTTAATCTTCGTATCTATAATTTAATATATTTTAGGCATATTACTACATCTTAAAAACTTGTCAATCACTACTTTAGAAAAATTTTTCACCTAAAGTAATCTTCGATAAAAGCCTCCTAATAGGCTCAATATAAGATCTTTTATTCTCTTTGAAAGCCTGTTTTTGTTATAAATTCACCTCAATTCTTTTTTCTTAACTCTTAAATAAATTAATGTTAATTTAATATTGTATATCACTAAAAACTTAAACAATACAACCATTTCCAGCACTCAAAACCAAGAGCCGTGAGAAGTGTTTTTCTTGGAATGCGTTGGTCTACCATGTGTACCATACGAACTTTTTTATACTCTGACTTTGCTATACGCTAAAAGTAGCAATATTAGACCATTTCATCCATATCTACATACGAACTAATTTGCTCAAACTTATAGAAATAATTTAAATCTTCTATTTTTATAACCTTATTTTTACGCGGCTTGTTCTCACAAATATATGACCTTTTTTTAAGGAGTAAATAATTGAATTGTTCTTGCTACTAGTTATTGCAATATTTTACCTAAAGATGTTCTTTCAAAAAATACTGCTCATATAATAGAATGTAGTAAAACTAGATAAGTGAATATTTAAAAAATCAATCAAGCTAGGAAACAATTGAAATAGATTTTTTATGGACAGAATTCTTTACGCTATTATAGCAATACTAATTAGATAATGGTGTATATTTACAGGTAAATTCAAATTCTTTAGGTTTATCTGTCTTTTCTAAGTGAATATAAAGTTCTTTATTCTCTGTAACGTTGTTAAGACAGCAACAATTTTCAACTTCATACAGGTAATCCTTATGATGTGATTCCCAACTAAGTATTTGGCGT
>NZ_JAHDJT010000016.1 GCF_023661085.1 Wolbachia pipientis | reverse complement strand
TTAAATATTGATCTACAAGGATGAATCACTATAGACCAATATATGTGTATTGATTCAATAAATCTACATAGAGTTATAACATAGGCTTATTACAGCAAGAAGTAGAAGAAATGGTCCAAGAGTTAGGTGTTTTGTTGAAGAACATTAAAGCAGATATTATGCTTCAGCAAATCAAGGGCATTCTCAAAGAAGGAAATGACAAGCTTGCGAAACAGGAGTCGGAGGTGCGTGCTAAAAACATTCAAGAAAGTTTAGTTGATTGTTCTAATTTTTTGGAAGGTTTTGCAAAAATTCTATGGGTCGAATTAGAAAAAGATCTCTCAAATTTGAAAGAAGTGAAGTTGCAAATTAACAAAGAGTTGAAAAATAACCTGGAAGGTCTAGGAATAACACAAGATTTTATAAAGCTTCCAGAGAGTGGTAAGCAAATTGCTAAGAGCGCATTTATTCGCAATACAATAAATACTTTAAAGGAAAATGTTTCAGAGCATCTAATGAAGCTTTTCCAGGAGGTTTTAACAAGTTCTAAAGTAACAGATCAAAATCAATCGAGTAAAGCATTAGAGGTGCTTTTAGCAAGTGTTGAAGCTTCAGGATTGATAAAGTATGAATATTGGGGTCTATTAGACTTCGCGTATCCGATAAATAAGATGAAGAGTGGTCATTATTGTATAATGTGCATAAGTTCTACTTCAAGCATTATGGATGAATTTGCGCGTAGAGTAAAGCTTAACGAAAATATCATTCGCCACTTGTCTGTTCGGGTTAATAAATTTTTTGAAGGTAAATCTCATATGATGAATAAAGAAGTTGAGGAGCAAAGCGCATAATGACAAGAAAACGAAGTAATTTTAATGATTCTTATGTATCTGTAAATAACAGGACTGGGTTTAGGCGTTCTAAAGTTTGTCCTCTTGCTGCGCTGGGAGATGAAGAAATAGATTATAAGAATACGGATTTATTATCTAAATATATCTCTGACTATGGTAGAATATTACCTAGAAGATTAACAGGTGTGTGTGCAAAAAAACAGAGGAAATTGCGCTTAGAAATCATAAGGGCACGTTTTTTATCTCGTATTCCTTACTGTACTAAAAAAGTTTAGGTAATTTATGTTAGTAATTTTAAAGGAAAATATAAGAACTCTTGGTAAGTTAGGTGAAATTGTGAAGGTAAAGCCTAGCTATGCACGCAATTTTCTTTTTCCACAAAAGAAGGTGGTTAAAGCTACTAAGGAGAGTATAGCAAAACTGGAGGAGCAACGTTCCTTTTTAGAAGAAGAGAATATAAGAAAATTGAATTTGGTAAAGGAGCTAGCAGCGTCTCTTACTGGTAAGTTTGTGGTGTTGGTAAAGCAAGCTTCCGAGGATGGCAAAATTTTTGGTTCTGTAACAACAAGAGAAATTGCGAAATCTTTGCTACAGGAGTGTGAAATTGATCACCGTAAAATATCCTTTAATGGAGTAAAAATAAGAAACTTAGGTGAGTATCAAGTGGATATAGAACTTTACAGTGAAGTAGTGGTACCAATCACTGTTCATGTTGTGAGGTCAGAAACAGATGCGCATGAGTTAAGGCAGGTAAAATTACAAAGCCAAAAGTCACAGCAACAAGAGAGTCAGACTGCAGAGCAAGAAGATATAAACGATAAGTAACCGTCATTACGATCTCTAACCAAGTAGCTGATACTTGAAGTTGTTTGCACTGCTTTATCTTTTCTCGATAGTGAAAAGGTTCTGGATCCGAATATAACAGCTATGGAACATCAAGACACTACCCTTAAAATTAATAATATCGGAAACCGATGCTAAATTGTGTAAGGATATCAATAGAAACAAAAAAAACTACTTGACAAATCTTGCCAGTCTTGTTACCATAGCAGGGAGGGTGTTTCTGACTCAAAACTTGTTTTTGATCTGCAGGCTCAATGACAAAACTCAGGGTATTTTTTGGCGGATTGTGTCAAATTATAGCGGCTGCATGTCTTTTTCATTTTTTCTACATTCAGCCAAATCGTGCTTGAACTAAGCGTCAGTAAATTATTATAGCGCCAATTTAAAGTATTATAGAGTCAAAACTCGCCACTCAGGGCTTCTTTTGCCTTTTTCTCCTTTGGTAAATTTTTTAATATTTATGGCTAAAGCAGTTTAAGAGTACACAAAAAACGCCAATATTAAAAATATAGTTGGTCTAATTTGCTCAAACCTTCTTGTCTGACTTGAGTTTCTGCTTAACAACAACCTCAGAGGCCAGGGCTTCTGCCCTGGCTTTAGTTACAGTAGTGAATCAGATATAAATTTACTCACGCACTTTCACTAACCGTCGTTTATCCACACATACACCACCCATGCTTGAGGATGGTGCAGCAAAAGGTTCACTACTAGCACCTCGTGATGATGACGATTCTGATGAGCTATCAATCCCAATAACAGTACCAACTGATGTATCGGAAGTAGAACTACTGAGCGATGACGCACTTCTTGATGAAGCCCGTGAAGAACAATCGCGATTAAGCTTATGTTTACCGTCAGACTTCATAGTATCAAATTCTGAAGAATCCCGGAAACTTTCTATAACACACGTATAAACAGGATTCTGAGGATTTTCCACAACACGCACAGGAAGGGGACCTATGGGGCCTTCAGGATCACTGGTAGGAAGTTCTTGTGAAGAATATACACCACTATCATCCATCATACCTATTCCACTTGAAGGTCGCGATGCATCAAATTCAGAAGAAAGAGCACTATCTGCAGAAAGATTACGTCCACCACTATTACGCCTTTTTCTTATTCTTTCAGCATCTGACAGATTTCTAGTATTTACAGAATCTTGCATATAATCATAACCCTCATCCGGATTCTGCCCAGACATTGAAGGGTCAGGATTATTCTTTGCATCAGCTGCTGGAACAACTACTACCGCTCCTTCTGTCCCTGGCTGGAGCTGAGGCAGAGGCACTGGAGAAGACACTGAAGAAGCGTGCCTGGGAGACTCCGAACCTATTCTTGAACTTGGCCCAAGATCAGCTGCAAATTCAAAATGTCCAGTTCTTCCATTATATGCAATTGGAAACTTCACAATTTCAGGAAGTAACTGAGCAATTCCTTTATTAGAGATAGCGTAAACTGGGTTTCCATAATTAGTACTACATGTCTTTTCAGTCTTACCCATAATGTCACTCGCTAAATTTGTATATTTTGCATTAATTTTGTACCTATCATTATGCTTTAAAAATTCAAGCCGACCATCACATGTTTTTGTTAAAGGTATCAGGACAAAATTATTACCACTCTTTATTTTCCTTTTATCTGTAAAAACATCATAATCATAGAAATCAATGGGTTTTTCTATCTGTTTAGAAATTAGACTACTCAAAACGTCTTTAAAATTTTCAACTTTGGAATCTTCCGTGCCTGGAGTTTTAAAATCAAATGCTACTTCTTTTTTAACATATTTTACCACATTTTCGATTACCTTATCGCTGATGTTTTTAATATATAACACACCATCTTTATCTTCATAAAAATCTGACTTCTTAAGATTACACTCTTTCAATCTAGAGTTAAATTCTTGAATATATGCCTCTTTAAATGATTCAAAAGCCTCTGAATCATACCCTTCCCTCTTAAAGTACTCATCACTAAAAGCTATACAGTACAGATAGCGTTTTCTCAAAGGATTAAACTCACCTATCGCTCCTGTTTTAACAGTACCTCTTATCCACTCACGCGCTTCTTCTTCCGTTATCTTTACTTCTTTCTGTAGACATGCAATCACTTTCAATATTACAGCCCTTTCAAATTCATTAGCAAAATGAATTTGAAAGTTACGGATTACTTCTTTATTCGTAGAATCTGCAAGCTTTACTTTCTTCACATCTTTACTTATGTATTTCTCCTCCTCATTGTTTAAAACAAATGGAAAATAGTTTAAGTTATAATATCTACTTGCTTTTTCTTCGGTAATGCAGTGTCGTTTTATTATCTCCTTTCCTATCCCACGCAGATATCTTGCTACGTCAGTACCATACTTAAACAAACCAACAATCTTGTTACCTTCTACAGTAAAATTAGTATTGATCCTACCACAAGCATAATTATTTAAGTTAAAAGCATTAACCAGCTCTTTTATAAAATTACTCATAACTCCCCCATTAAAATTGTTGTAAAACAACATTACTTACTCTTGTTCTTACTACTACTGGCACTAGTAGAACTGCTACTACCTAGTTGTGTACTAGGCTTGCTATTTGTACGTTCCCACTCTGCTCTGTTTTTCTCCTTGTTAGGACCAACAAATTCCAACCTGTCACTTGGAATCCATGTACCATCAGGTTGAGGCCCCCAATTACTTTTCTTACCATTATTACCATGCATATTGCCCCTCTAGTAAAAATATTATGCAATTAGTATACTACAAGCAAATTATCAATGTAAATACTTTTTTGTATTTTTTTTCAAAAAAATTTTATTCGTTCTTTCATATTCATGGATTCCAGCGTCACGCGCTGGAATGACAAAAAGGAGTGCTGGAATGAAATTATCCTTTGTCATACAAATAACCCATAGAATGTTATAATTCATCAAAACATCTCTACTGTTTTCTCATCTTTTGATTTCACATGGTCCTACTACCCCTTGATGATACTTCTTCTGGTGCCTTTCCTATTGATTCTACATGATTATTAATTTTTACACTACTACACTCACTTTTTGGCTGAGCATTCTTCACAGAACTTTGCTGAGGTTCGTTCCTACCACTAGCATGAGACTTTCCATTAGTTCCCACTGGAACTTGAAAATGATCAATCGGATAATCGTGCTTAATACTAGCAGCAGACTTTTCTTTTTGAGCTTTCCTTTCAGCAACTTTTGCTGCAAGTTTAGCATAAGGGCTATCTGCTTTTTGACCATTAGTAGACTTGAAGTCTTTTTTAACACTGCTAATAGTACTGCAGTTATTATCAGATGTGGCGTACTTTACATTAAAACCATTAGTAAACGTCATTCCTCCAACACCATTATTAGCATTAAATTTCCTTTTTTCATAGCTAAACAATTCTGCTACATCTCTGGAATCAAATGCTATTTCACCAGCCCCAGGCACTTTCCCCGGCGCTTTTTCTGGAGGTGCAGCTACATTCGGTTTTTGTGGTGGCTGTGTTGGTTTCTTATTTTCGTTCTCTTGTTTCCTTTCCACTTCTTGTTTTGGTCCCCCACCATTTCCCTTATTCATATCATCTTTGGGCACAGGAGGTAATATATCTTTCAGAGGTTTTGGTAAAAGATCGTGCTCTTGCTTGGTCAGAGTGATTGGCTTTTTCAACCAGCTTTCAGCATCAAGTGCTGGAATGACATCATACTTGAGTTGAGGCTTTTCTTTCGCATCTACTTTTATTTCTAAGTTTTCACGAACTTCTTTCGCTGATGCTTTTTCTTTACCTTCTTCTTTGGCTGTTTCCACTGAAGCCGTCAGCTCAACTGAAAAGAGCTCAGCAAACATCGCAATAATTGAACCAACTACAAAAATTTGAAGCTTTAATTTCAGATCACGAAGAGCCTCAAGACGCTCCAATATTGCCACTTCTTCTTCCTGGGACAAACCACCACTGAACAATTTCTCATATAATTCTTTTATCTCTTTGTCGATCTTTTGCTGGAAACTCAAATCGCGAGAGAAGATCGCCTTGATTAGCTTATTAAATTTATCCCGTAAAAACTTTATAACTGCTGCAACCCACGCTTGCTTTTCTTCTTCTTCACGCTTTTTTATCATATTGTAGACTTGCGGACCTGTCTCTACTCCAAGCTCGCTATCCATGAAGTTGAAAAATTTAAAAAGCTTCGCCAGCAAACCATCTATGCCATTTGTAAAATTATCTTCATTTTCCGCAGCACTCAGCTCGACATGGGATAAGATGTCCTTAACTCCGTCAGAAGCTTCCTGCTCAAGCTTGAGTTTAAGTTTCTCGTACTCGACCTCTGCTTGTTTTAACTTATCGATAATTGCCTGTCTGGCAAGCTCGTCTGCAGCTCCTTGGATTTTTTGCAACTTCTCCTGTAAAGCTAAGTCTGCTTCTCTGATACAAGCTTTGAAGATTGAGTTATCGCTTAAATTACCATTTTCTCCTGGAAAATTTTTCATTACTTTTACCTCTTTAATTTTTTGCATTAGTCCAATTTTACAGTACCAAATATTTAATAAGTCTTAATTATAAAGTTGTTAATAATCTCCCATAAAGTTTTATGTTATATACATTATATCATACACATACAACTTTTCAATAATATCTTCTCTATTTATTCTAAGGCTTTCAACCTGTTTTAACGCCTGTCTCTTTAAACTTATCCTTGTGAGCATTGATTTTTCCCCAGCTATTGCTTTCCCTTTTTCTGTGTTAAGTGTTTGATATTGTATCTATTATAGCTTGCTATGGAATATTATGCAAACATATTTTTGCTTGCTGCGGAGCCCACCCGCAAAACCTTGCCCAGAGCAGCTTTTGGCCGACACTTTTAACGAAAGATTTACTAATTGACTTGTTATTTTATGGTTTGATCAATGGTAGTGTTGTTTAAGTCTTTAGCAATAAGTATTACTGAATTAATATGAATTCATTCAAGAAAAGATAAAGCAGTGCAAGTAACCAATTTTACTACCGTGGTTAAAATTCTGCAGCTTCTTCACGTTCACCCAGGTTTTGAAGCACTACTGCCATATTATTCTGAGTTACTGAAGTGTCTGGGTGGTTTGGATCTAAAATTACTCTTTGAACATCAAGCACCTCAGTGTAAAGCCTCTTCGTATTTGCCTTGTTTGGAAAGCGCTTTAGAGAAGAGGAACCGTTGGCGATCTTGGTCATAAGAACCGCTGCGAAGTAAGGTTCTCTTCTCTGGTTGATTATACTGAAAGTTCCGAACAACTGATTGAGCTTTGCAGTTGTTTATCCGCTACTAGGTCATTTAAATAAGTTTCAGGCTTATTGTCTATTTTTCCTAACAACTGACTCTCTGACCGACTAATGTTAGCAAGGGAAACAGCAGCAAGTATAGAATTAATTGTTCCCTTCACCAGCTGTTCTAGTGAAAATCCTTTCAACTTGCGTGTTTGCTCTGCTTTTTCAATCTCACGCCTTGAGCCTTCAAAAGGAATGAACCTGGTTGCTTGTATTACCTCTTCCACATTCTTGCTACTTTTCAAGCGACCAAGATATTCTCTAGCTGTCATACTTATTTCTTTCTTATCTAGGTGATCTTGAAATTTTTTGCTACTTAGATTCATGTCAGCATTGATGAGTAACGGTACACTGCCTCCTACATGAATTTTAGTGCCAAAGTCATATAACTGTATTCTGGATATCTCTTGACCATTAACCTTAATAAGACCAAGCTTCTTATCCTGTTCTGCTAGAAGTTGACGTTCTGTTTTAATTTCTTTTGCTAAAATTTGCTTATCTTCATTGGATAATAACTTATTAGCTTGCTCAACATCAAAGTATTCAACAAGCAAACCTTCTTTTTCTACTTTATAGCCAGCAGATTTTATTCCCTTTTCTACAACCTTCATAAGCTGATCAACATTTTTTAATCCAGAAACAAATGCTGCGTTACAATCAAAATAAGCATAATTATCACCTGTTCTGTAAATCGCAACAACGTGATTGCTTGTTACTAAGTGAATAGCAAAATCACCTTTAACTACAGCTATGTAACTTGATAAATCGCCAAGTGTTTTGTACCCCTTCGTATGAATTAGGCTTGAAGGTAGACTATTCGTAGTGGAGTCTAGCTGTTGCTCAAAATCATCAAGTAATTTACTAAAAGCAAAAACTTTTCTTTCTTCCCTTTTAGATGCCTGCTTACCTTGAACTATGCGTTCGTAAATCTCAGTGGAAGTCTTTAAATTGCTTAAAAATGATTCGCCGCCCTGTGATAGTAAAGCCTGAGATAAGCCACGCGTGATAGCAGTACACTTACCATTAATTTTAACATTCCTTGCTTCAAAAGAAGGTAAATAAAGACCTTGTTTTACTGATTCAATTGATGCGTTTTGTAAATTACGTGATACAAATTGTGATAAGTGCAAATGTGCTTTCTGTTGTTTTTGATAAAATTGTATTGAAGATCCACTTGCTTGTTTTGTCGATACTATCTCAATATGGCGGTTAGTTAATAAAGTACTAGGATGATCAGAACCTAACTTGGCCTTTTTAATATCAAGCACCTTCCGAAGAATTCTTAAAGCCTCACTATAGTTACCTTGGTTACAGAGCACTCCCGCCATATTACTACGAGTCATTAAAGCATCGGGATGATCAGGGCCCAAAACATCTCGTCTTCTTTGCATATTAAATACTTCCCGATAGATTTCTAAAGCCTCACTATAGTTACCTTGTTTGTCAAGCACTCCTGCCATATTATTACGAGTCATCAAAGTATCGGGATGATTAGGACCTAAAACATCTCTTCTTTGTTGAACATTAAGTACGGCCTGATATGTCTTCAAAGACTCACTGTGTTTACCCTGTTTGGAAAGCGCTACTGCCATATTATTACAAGTCATCAAAGTATCAGGATGATCAGGGCCTAAGACATCTCTCCTTTTTTCAAATACTGCCTGATAGCTTTTCAAAGCCTCACTGTATTTACCTTGGTTGGAAAGCACTACTGCCATATTGTTACGGGTATTTAAAGTATTGGGATGATTAGGACCTAAAACATCTCTTCTTTGTTGAACATCAAGTACAGCCTGATATGTCTTCAAAGACTCACTGTACTTACCTTGTTTGTCAAGCACTAATGCCATATTATAATGAGCTATTAAAGTGTCGGGATGGTTAGGACCTAAAACATCTCTTCTTTTTTGAATATTAAATACTTTCTGATAGATGTTAAAAGCCTTACTGTAGTTACCTTGTTTGTAAAGTACACTTGCGATATTATTATAAGTCCTTAAAGTATTGGGATGATCAAGTCCTAAAATTTCTTCTCTTTTCTCAGATACTTCCTGATATATTTCCAAAGCCTCGCTGTATTCACCTTGGTTGGAAAGCGCTATTGCCATATTATGACGAGTACCTAAAGTATCGGGATGATCAGGGCCTAAAACATCTCTTCTTTTTTGAATATCAAATACTGCCTGATAGCTTTTCAAAGCCTCACTGTACTTACCTTGGTTGGAAAGCACTACTGCCATATTGTTGCAAGTACTTAAAGTATCAGGGTGATCAGGGCCTAAGACAAATTTTTGAATATCAAACACTTCTTGATAAATTTGTAAAGCTTCATTGTATTTACCTTGTCTATAAAGATCTACCCCCTTATTATAGTGAATATTCAAACCATTCTCCCCTTCCATTCTTTTACGGAGTAATTCCGCAATACTTGAACAACCTTTATCTCTGGCAAGATCAATTGGCTTTTTACCATCTCTAGTTTCAGCATACATATCAGCTCCTCTATTAATGAGAAACCTCACAACTTCTAACCTGTCAAAACATGAAGCGTAGTGTAGTGGTGTACGACCGTCATTATTAGTATCGTTAATATTTACCCCTTGATATCGGAAAAGCTCAGGAAAATCAACAACATTTACATGTGCACCATAATACTCTCCATCTAGAAAAAACTCTATAATATCTTTACGTCCATTCATAGCAGCAATATGTAAAACCTTATTTCCATCATTGTCCTTAGCATGAACATCAGCTCCTTCGCTTACAAGAAACTCTACAACTTCTAACTGACCGTCCTGTGCAGCAAAGTGTAATGGTGTCTGACCATAATTGTCCTCAGCATCGATATTAGCACCTTTATCTACTAGAAACGTTACAATATCTAAATAACCGTCCCATGCAGCAAAATGCAATGGTGTACGACCTTTTTTATTTGTGTCATGGATACTTGCTCCATTGCTTAGAAGAAACTCTACAATTTCTTGATAACCATCTGTAGCAACATGAATAGGTTTTGTACCATAGATATTTTCAGCATGGACATTAGCACCTTTGTCAACAAGGAATTCTACGGTGTCTAGTTCACCTTTCCATGCAGCATAATATAGTGATGTACGACCTTCTGTGTCAGGATCATTAATATTTACACCTTTACTCAGAAAAAGCTCTACAATGTTTGTGCAACCTTCCATAGCAGCGACATGTATAGGCTTTTTGCCGGCAGAGGTATTATCTTTGGCATGAATATTAGCTCCCTTACTAATTAAAAACTCTGTAACTTCTAATTCACCTTCTGATGCAGCACAGTGCAGCGGCGTCCAACCATCTTCATTAGGATCATTTACATCGGCACCTTTACGTATAAGGTATTTCACTGCTTCTAAATCACCATTTTCAGCAGCATCGTGCAAAGAAGTATAAGTGGGACTTTCCCTTTCTGTATCTGAGCCATCTAATATACCTAAAATTTCTATGTGCCCTTCTTCTCTAGCACAATCTAAAGGTGTTCTACCACTATTATCTCTAGCATTAATATCAGCACCTTTCTCTATGAGAAACGTTACAACATCTAAATAACCGTCCCACGCAGCAAAATGTAATGGCGTGCTCCCTTCTTTATTTGTGTCATGGATACTTGCTCCATTACTTAGAAGAAACTCTACAATTTCTTGATGACCATCCGTAGCAACATGGATAGGTTTTGTACCATAGATATTCTCAGCATGAACATTAGCACCTTCATCAATAAGAAATTCTACAGTGTCTAATTTACCTTTCCATGCAGCGTAATATAGTGATGTACGACCTTCTGTGTCAGGATCATTAATATTTACACCTTTACTCAGAAAAAGCTCTACAATGTTTGTGCAACCTTCCATAGCAGCGACATGTATAGGCTTTTTGCCGGCAGAGGTATTATCTTTGGCATGAATATTAGCTCCCTTACTAATTAAAAACTCTACAATTTCTAATTCACCTTCTGATGCAGCCTGATGTAGCAGTGTAAAGCCATTTTCATCATGCTCATTGATGCTTGCCATACCTGTATTTACAATGTATTTTATTGCTTCTAATTTCCCCTTTTCAGCAACAATACGCGAGAAATTATGATAACCCAATATTTCCACAACTTCTTTATGTCCTTTTTCTCTAGCATAATCCAAAGGCATTTTGTTATGATTGTCCCTAGCATCAATATTAGCACCTCTCTCTAATAGAAACTGTACAACTCCCAAATGACCTTTTTCAGCAGCAGAGTGCAACGCTGTACAGTTATTCCAACCAGGAGCATCAATATCCACTCCCTCTTGATTAAGAAGGAATTCTACAATGTTCTTATATCCATTTAGAGCAGCAAGGTGCAAAGCCATATCTCCATTAGCATTCTTAGCATGAATATTTGCCTTCTTATCTAGTAAAAATTGTATGATTTCTAGGTAACCTCTTTTAGCAGCAAGATGCAATGGCGTCCAACCATTTTCATTAGGATCATTAATACCGGCACCTTTACTTATAAGATATTTTATTGCTTCTAAATCGCCCTTCTTAGCAGCATCGTGCAAAGAAGTATAAGTGGAACTTTCCCTTCTTGTTTTTGGACTATCTAATATATCTAAAATTCCTGTGTGCCCTTCTTCCTTAGCAATATCTAAAGGTGTTTTTCCATCATTGTTCTTAGCATGAACATCAGCCCCCTTACTTACAAGAAACTCTGCAACTTCCAGCTGACCATCGTTTGCAGCATAATGTAGAGATGTCCAACCATCTTTATCGATGTCATTAACGCTTGCCCCTTTACTGAGAAGAAACTCTATGATCTCTCGGTAACCTTCAGTAGCAACAACATGTATAGGCTTTTTACCATAAGTGCTGTTTCCAGCATGAATATTAGCACCTTTGTTCATTAGAAACTTTATAATCGCTAGATGGCCATTCCACGCAGCATAATATAGTGATGTACGACCTTCTTTATCTGCCTCGTCAACACTTATACCTTTATTTAGGAAAAACTCTACGACATCCATGTGACCTTCAATTGCAGCGACATGTATAGGCTCTTTACCAGCTTTGGTACTATCTCTTGCATGGATATCAGCCCCTCTATCAAGGCACCTTTGAACCCTAACAAGGTTGCCTTGTTCTACGGCATTGAATAATTCCTGATCAACTTCTCTCACAAGCCCTCCAAAGTTGTTACTAAATTATGTGAATTCTAGTACTTATATCATAGATATTTTTGGCATACAACAATTTTTTGAGATTACAAGTTTTGGCTTTGTCAAAAAAATGATGAGAAAAGTTAAGCTGTAGTAAATGAAGAAATTGGTAGTAAAAAAGCCTGCAGCAAAGTGTAAATAAGGTTAAAATCAACCATCTGATAAAAATTTTATTACATTGTTTCCAAACTCACCATTTCCAGCAACGCAAGATAGCTAGTGTGAGGGCTTTTCGTTCTGGGGTCGGTAGTTAAGGCAATTGAACATGGAATTTTTAGTATTGCTTTTTTTAATATGGAAAGTATAGTCAGACATGAGTGCAATTTGCACTGGTAACAAATTTTATAATAGCATGGTATTTCTCAGTTAGAGATAGGGGGTATATGTGACTATTCATGAGCAAGGTCAACCAACATTAACAAATGATCAAGAGAAGTTAAATAAAGGGCTACTTGACATTTTATATAAATTAACAATTAATAATGATCTCAATGACAGCACTCTTGAAGATATAAATTCTCTCTTATGCAAAGGAGCTGATCCAAATGTGCGAAATCAAAATGGATGTACTCCATTACACCTTGCTGCTGAAATTGGCAACATAGAAATAGTAAGTGTCTTAGTAAAACACGGGGCAAATGTTAATGCAATTGGTTGCAATGGATGGACTCCTTTACATTTGGCTGCTCAAAATAACCACAAAGATGTAGTCGAAGTTTTATTAAATAATAAAGCAAATGTTGATGCAATAGAAAGTTCTCTTGGATGGACTCCTTTACATTTGGCTACTAGTAATGGCTATAAAGAGATAGTCAAAGTCCTAATAGAAAAAGGGGCTAATGTTAATAAAGAAGATGAAGCTGGATGGACTCCTTTACATTTTGCTGTCATGAGAGGCAAAGAAGATGTAGCAGAGGTTCTAATAGAAAAAGGGGCAGATCCTTTATTAAAAGATAAGTACGGTAAAACTCCAATAGATTGGGCCAAGAATCAAAATATGAAAAACATACTTAATAAAACGACGAAAGGAAGCCTAGCTGAGAATGGAAATGCGACACAACC
>NZ_JAHDJT010000168.1 GCF_023661085.1 Wolbachia pipientis | reverse complement strand
AATATATATATATACTAGTAAATGGAACCCAAAATGTACGACGTATTTGGTTACTTTCCAAAGAATAACACTTTCAACACACAAAGTGATAAATCGGATAGGGAAAGTTATCAATACACAAAGAGAGATTACGTAACAATTTACTTCAACAATACATTAGCCAGTTTAGGCAGATCATGGGAAAGTTTTAAAATAGATGCATATTTGACTATGTATGAAATTGTAACTTGGTTAGAGAAAAAATACAAAAGCTTTACTGAGCGAGTTAAAAAGTACGATTTTCACGCTCCAACAGAAAAACCTCCAATTATTGAAGAAATAGAAATGAAGGAACTGAACTGTGCATTTAGACCATTCCGAACTCCTCCTATTCATCCAGCGAGCAGCAATCTTGACACCAATGGCCTAAAGCAAATTGCTGTTACTCAATACGTACCTCAAGTTACTCAACAAAAATAGATTAGGTCTTTAATGCACGATCGTATTTATTCAGTGGCGTGGTGAATATTGAGGCAAAAGTGGTGTCATATAAGTAGCTGACACGCAACTGTACGAACGTTGTGATTTGAGCCTGTCACGAGATTATCATCCAAGTAGCTCCTTTTCTTGTCATCCCAGTGCTCCAACACTTGTATCTGGGATCCAGCATTTCCATAATTATCAAAACGTCAATTTTATCATAAAACAGCTACTTTTATACTCACCTACTTGGTAAAATTCCTAGATTCCAGCGTCACGCGCACAGCTGTACGAACCATAC
This sequence comes from Wolbachia pipientis, assembly GCF_023661085.1. Lineage (GTDB taxonomy): Bacteria > Pseudomonadota > Alphaproteobacteria > Rickettsiales > Anaplasmataceae > Wolbachia. The sequence continues at coordinate 600 of NZ_JAHDJT010000168.1, read as the reverse complement.
GCGTCAAGTTAAGGAAATGCTGCCAAATATAGCAACATTTAAAGAGGATGTCTTATTTGTTTCATTTATTTTTTAGGAAATTCTTACCTAAAATAAGATAAATTATTAACTTAACTACTTAATATTTAAATAGTTTTTTATATCATCTTCTTCCCTCCTTATGTCACTTTTCCTTAACTTGACGCGTATGGTCATTGAAGGTTTGTCGCCGAAGCTTCAATTGCCAGTTTTTGAGGGAAGTGCAGACTTTATAGCATGCGAAAAAACATGCGATGGGCTTGAAGAAAATTCCGTATGTAAAGCTCGTTTTAAGCAGGGAATCGATAAGGTTAAGTCTGAGAACTTGAATTTATATAATATATATTATGGTTATTATGATCAAACAAGCGATAATCCTTATAAAACGGGAATTGTAGTATCAAAGTTCTTAAACGATCAACATCCTAAGACGATTGTCAAACAATTCCACTGTACTGGACAAGGAGATTACAAGCATACGCGTCAAGTTAAGGAAAGAAGATGTGAAAGAGAACAGAATAATAAGATATAAGTTGTCTCAGATATGTTTTTAGTAAGAGAACTAACGATGAATAAAATAAC
>NZ_JAHDJT010000167.1 GCF_023661085.1 Wolbachia pipientis | reverse complement strand
ATGCACTCACTTCGCATAGTAAAGTAAAAGAAGCATATGAAAGATGGCAAGAAGGAGCAGCACTTCGAAATGATATGAGATCAGGATTTACGTTCTGCGGAATCACATTTGAGGAATATAGAGGGCAAGCAACTGATCCTGAAGGAACCGTAAGAAGATTTATTGAGAAAGATACAGGTCACTGTTTTCCAGTAGGAACAGCAAGTACATTTACGACATATTTTGCACCAGCAGATTTTAATGAGACGGTAAACACACTAGGACAGCCACTATATGCAAAACAAGAACCAAGGAGATTTGATAGAGGAACTGATTTGCATACGCAGTCAAACCCTCTGCCAATGTGCCATCGTCCGGCAGTTTTGGTAAAAATTAGTTCTAGTTGATGAATATAGGGAGATTATTAGAAGATTGTTTTGAGCATTTAGGAGTGGAAGCCACATATTGTAATAAAAATAAGGAGGGTATTCGAAAAATAAAAGTGCTAATTAAACGTCCTGAGACTACGTACTCTTTAGGTGCAGATGGAGCATTAACTCAGCAAATTGCTTCTATAGAAATACGTGATCAGGACGTTAGTTCCTTTAGCATAGGTGATTATATCAAGATTGAAAAAAGGTTCTACAAAATTTTTGAACCGCCGTTAAAAGATTCTTCAAGTAAAATATGGAAAATTCAAGCCGTAGGAGAAGGAAGTGTTTCATAATGTAAATCAGGTAATAAGTGATATCAGGGAAAAAGAAGCTCAAATCAAATTAGTAGTAGCAAAAGCACTGAATAAAACAGCACTATGGTTAAAGGGACAAGCAGCTAAGGAAATTAGTGAGGAAAAGAAGATAAAATTAACGGTAATGAGAAAAAGGTTGCGAATCTTTAAGACAAGCAAATTAGAGGTTTTGATAAGAGCAAACTTGTATGACATCAAAGCTTCATCAATGGGTAAAATGAGACAAACAAAAAGAGGTACAAAAATAGGAAAAAATGAGTTTATAGGAGCATTTACTGCAATCATGCCAAGAGGTTATAAAGGAGCTTTTAAACGTGAAGGAAAAGCAGCATTGCCAATAAAGGAAGTTAAATTGCCATTGGAACCAGAAGCATCAAAAATAATAAAGGAGCTAGTTAATTATGAAACAGAAGTGATATTTGAGAAGTACTTTGAGCGTGAATTGAGTTATATTACAAGAAATGCATGAATTTTAAAGATTTGCATAACGCAATCTGCACTACGCTGAAGAAGGAAATTTCTGTGATACAAACATGCGAAGTATATCCAGCAATGAGGAAAGAATTGATAGCACCAGCAGTATTTGTGGAACTTAGCAGCTTTGAAAAAGGACATGATCCAGGAACAGAAGAATTAGCCCTAAAAGCAAGATTTGAGGCAAGAATTGTGATTGATAGCACAGTAGAAAATGCACCTATTATTGTCAGAACATTAGCAGCAGAAGTAGCAAGAGTAGTAAATAAAAATAC
>NZ_JAHDJT010000166.1 GCF_023661085.1 Wolbachia pipientis | reverse complement strand
TAGAATTGATAAAGATGATTTGCAAAATATTCAAATTGCTGTAGATAGCACCAGAGTCAGTATTTACAATAATAACGGTAGTCATAGTAAACTTAATATTCGGGAAAGAAAGTATAATGGTTACGATCAAGTAAGGAAACTACACATTATTTTAAACGTTAACGATAGGAAGGTGATAAACATGAAGTACACTAACGGTGTTGCTGCAGACTATTTGTCTGCCTGTGATATGTTAGAGGAAATCAGTGATAAGTATAAAGTTCATTCTATTCGAGCAGATGCAGCTTATGACATAAGAAGAGTGTATAAAGAATGTGGGAAACATAACCTATTATTCGGCCTAGGAAGGATACTAAAATTTGCTTAGCTGACTACTTATCAGAAAAAAATAAATATATTAGTAGAATTAGATCATATGGAAGCTATGAGGATGGTATAAATGAATGGAAGAAGAAAGTTAAATATGGAGTAAGGTCTTATATTGAAGTGTTTTTCCATAGGTTAAAGCAAATATTTGGGTTTAGCTTGAAAAACAAATCAGAGATAAATCGTGAAAAAACTGTTAATTAAGTGCTACTTACTTAATAAATTTACTGATATCGGTACGCCTGTTTTCGAATTTACCTTGTAAATTCCTTCCATTTCCACCTCTTACTGACAGCTATGCAACAAAGCCATCCATAGTTAGTGTTAGTGAGAGAGTTTAACAAAATTGAAGATGAAGAAATACGTGATAAGTTTCATTCATTAATGATGTCAGTATCTAAAAAAATACAGATCGATAAAGAAAGGGGTAAAACAATAGGGGAAACAGAAGTGGCAAAGAATTTACTTGAAGTAGGTGTTCCAATTGACGTAATACAACAAGCAACTGGCCTGCAGGATCTTAAAGCTATTTGAAAAGCAATAAGATAATTTCTTTAGGAAATTTTCTAAGCTGTTAAATTGATATCAACGAGGAATTTTGAGCATTTCCTTCACTTTTCAATTTAACCACTTCTATAGAAGATGTATTGCCTAATGAAGAGGTCACTGTATCACCAGGCTTTAACCCTTTCATTACTGCTCCGACTTTTTCTAAAACCTTTTTAGATGGGCTCATTGCTTCAGAACGTATCAATCCTCTAGATCTGATAAAATATTCTTGCCCTATAGCTTCTTTAACTGATAACTCTCTCAATCGACAATTTTTTCCTATTTCTTCCCCACAATCTTCTAATTTCTTCAACATCTCTTTATTCCCTTCTACCCTTATTAGGTTTTGATCTTGCTCATCAGGATATAACCTAACTTCTAATTCTCCCAAACTAGTAGGGAAAGTTAATACTATATCACTACCATCTGCAAGGTCAGTATAATACCTTATGTCATTTACTGTTATAATTTCTACTTCGCTTTTACCGATCTTTATTACATTCCTTCCATATCCTGTTTCTCCAGTTAGCCCTAGCCCCCTTGCTCCATCTGTAATTTTTGCAACATGTATTGTGCTGTCTCCTGAATATTCTAAATAGAGAGTAGAGTTATCTATTTTTGCCTCTTTTTCCTCATCGGTAGCTGCACTTTTAGCAAT
>NZ_JAHDJT010000165.1 GCF_023661085.1 Wolbachia pipientis | reverse complement strand
AAAATAAAGGCTGACAATACTATTTGCTATTTTTAAACCGTGTTTAATATTTTTAGTGGATAAATGTACTTGATTAGCATTAGAAGAAAAATCAAAAATGATCCAATCAGGCTTATAACCATGTATTACTTTATTTAAACTTATCACAAAATCTTTATCTTTACTAGCACGTCGTATAAATAAGTAAATACTATTTTGGTAGTAAAAGAGTTCTTGAAACTGACTTTCAAAACTATCATTTTCTGAGAGATCATGCTGTTTTAATATTTCCTGTATTGTACTTTCTGATAAAAAATTCTTAAATGAAGTGGACTTTTGTCTTGGAGGATTTTTTAATACGAAAGGTAAAAACCCTGTTTTCTGTACTTGATTAAAGCAGAAAATTTGTTTTAGTAAGTTATGATTAGTTATAAAGAGAGTGAACAACAAGGACTTTTTGTCATATTTGTTATTTTGTAGCAGAAATGACTTCAGAAGATCTTGGCCTAATACAGACTGTGCTACTTCAGCTATAGTTGTTTCTGATTTTGCACGACTAAAACGATTGACTAAATAATAATCAAACAGAGATTCAGAAATTTTAATAAGCATCTTGCGTTTTTGCTGAGTTGAAATATCATCGCATTTTTCGTGGTCTTTAAATAATTGCCTATTTTGCTTATTCTGAAAATAATGGTTAAAGATCACACTTAATTGTCTACCAGAAAGAGAATCAAGCCAACTTTCACGTAAACTTGGATTTTGAAAGTCCTTAAGCAAAAAGGATACTGGCATTTCTAAACTACTTTCCCAAAATTCTCTATTAGTTATCATATATCTAAAAGTAAGTATATTATGTCTAAAGTAGATTAAAGATTAGTCAATAAAAACTTATTATGAAAAAAAGAATTGCAAAAAAAAGTGAACACATTTCTGAAAAAAGTTGAACTTATATATATAAGGGGGCTTGAGTTAACAATTGGTATTTGAAGCAATTGCTTTGCTATGAAATAAGGTAATTAATGTCAATACTCACAGAGTCAGGAAGAGCAGCAATAGCCGCAAGTATAAAAGAGCAATCTCTACATCTTGCTTGGGGAGGTGGTGATACAAATTGGGAAAGTAGCCATCAGGTCGAAAAAGTTTTTGTTGAGGGTGAAATAGCTCTAGATCACCACACTATTAAAGATGTAAGGGTTTTTACAGGGCAAACAGTGTATCAGCCAAGTATAGATTATATAGTTGATAGCAGTAGTGGTGTAATAAAACGTACGGAAAATAGCTCTATCAGGGCAAATAGTGCAGTTACTGTAGAATATAGTGAAAGCACACCACCAGAGCTGATAACTTCTGAAAAACTGCTCAATGAGCTTGGCAGACGTACTGCAGATGAGGTTCTCTTTTGCACAGGTGATGAGAATGGAGAGCTTTTGACTCCAACAGGGAGGTTTAGGTCCTCAAATGTACCAACCAATAATTTGTACCTTAAATTTACTTTCGATTTCACGGATGCAGCAAATCAAGTTATACGGGAATTAGGGGTTATGGTTGGTACTAAAATAAAAGAAGGATTACCTGAAGGACAGATATATTTCGAGTCAAAAGACGTGGAAAATCCTGG
>NZ_JAHDJT010000164.1 GCF_023661085.1 Wolbachia pipientis | reverse complement strand
TATAACATGAAACATCAGGATTATGTTTAAATTATAAGGTTACTTTCTGAAGCAGAAATTGCGTCTCAGGGTAAGAAATAACATACGTTAACTTCTGGTTTTATACATTAAAGCAACAAGACTAAACTCTAAAAACTTAACTTATCAAAAGCATTTTCGTATTATGCAAAACCAAAAGATTCCAATCACAGTAATAGCAACGATGATAATACAGACGGTAGCGGTGATATGGTGGCTTGCTAAACTCGATTTACGTGTACACATGCATGAAAAACTCATTGAGCAGAACAACGGATTGACTGTTACGGTATATCGTCTGGAAGAACGAGTAAAGAACCTTTCTGAGGAATTGGATGAATTTAAAGCCAACTCAAAGTAGCTATTCTGGTGTATAAAGCTTAGACTGCGATTGGCGATCCTTCCAGTTTTTAAGGTATTGCTCAACTAGTGGAGAATCTCTTGTTATGATCAGTAGGTTTTCAGCGTTTCTTTGTTGGGCTACATCACTGTGGGCAATAGCGGGTTTAAAGTCAATCCACACCGGAATTTTGTACTCAAGTAATTCAGTAATGACACTATGCTTTGAGCTAGTTTGTGCAAATAACCTTAACATCAACGCCCTGATTCTTAGCTTCGATTAGCGACTTTGCGATAGATTTAGAAGTAAATGAATATGCTTGCAAACTTTTCAGCATGACTTATAGAATCAACTATTAGATCGGTGCAATTTTCTCCAGGAGTAAAACAGACCGTAGCTTTTGGGCAGGGCTGATAAAAGTTAATAAAATTAATAAATATCTAAACATGGTTAAATATATCCTGTCAGTGGACGGCGGAGGCATAAGAGGCATCATACCAGCCATAATACTAGCAGAAATAGAAAAGAAAGCAAGAAGGCCTATTGCCGAAATATTTGACCTAATGGCAGGTACTTCAACGGGTGGGATTGTTGTAGCTGGACTGTGCAAGAAAGATGACCAAGGTAAGCCTCAATATTCAGCAAATGATTTAGTTGAGCTTTACCAAAAATACGGATCATACATTTTCAAATCTTCATTTTTTAGGCGATCAATATTCTCTTGGTTTAACTGCGAAAAATACCCATATAACAACATTGAATCAGTACTGGAAAAATATTTTGGTGATGATATTCTCAAACACACCTTAAGTAGGGTACTAATTACAAGTTATGACATTCACAATAACTGCCCATTTTTCTTCAAGAGCTGGAGAGAAGATAGAAATTTTATCAAACTAAGAGAAGCGCTCAGAGCCACAACAGCAGCACCAACTTACTTTGCTCCTAAGTATTTAGAAGTCAGCCAAAAGAAAAGAGTATTAGTAGACGGAGGGGTATTTGCCAATAATCCAGCAGCATGTGCATATGCAGACGGCAAAAAACTTTTTCCCAATGAAGAAATAGTTCTGGTCTCAATTGGAACAGGTAGGCTATCTAATCGAGTAAAGTACATGAAATTAGGGAAGATAGCCTGGATAAAGCCTCTGCTGAATGTGATGTTTGCATCGAGCCTTGATGTAGTAAATTACCAGCTAAGTAACGTAATGGACGATAGATACATAAGAATACAATCACAACTGACAA
>NZ_JAHDJT010000163.1 GCF_023661085.1 Wolbachia pipientis | reverse complement strand
TGGGTGATGTCTTAAACGACTTATAAGCGCGTTTCAGCTTGAAAACCCGAAGTTTAAAAAGACATGCAGTACACATAGTGCGAAAAATTAAACAATAGTACGCCAAATACAAGTTCTCTTGTCATTTTAACCTGTACAGATTGGGAAGTTAAACAAATAGCTTCAATACTATAATAAGGGTAACGGCAAAAGTTGTCAAGTAGTTTTTTGTTTCTATTGGATGACGTTATAACTTTTTTTCACTGTTGTCTACCAGCTTTCTGTGTAGCGTAAATTGGTATAAGTTACAGAGATGCGCTATTTAAGCTTCAAAACAACATCCTAAAAAACTTTTCTACGTAATTTAATTCCTGCACATCATTTACTGCATAAAGTGGTGCTGTTTGCTGCTCAATACCCGGTATTTCTATAAGAACTTTGCCTACTTCTTGCCCTTTTTTAATTGGTGCAGGTATCATATCTTTATATTCAACACGTACCTTAATTTTATCATGCAAGTTGCGACTATAGGTTATAGCAATATCGTTTGCAACTGTGATGGGTACTTTCCTGTCTTTTCCGTACAGAACATTTATTTCCTCAACTATATCGTCCTTAGTGAATATCTTTCTAGTGCTAAAATGATTTAAGGAATACTGTATCAGTCTTTTTGCTTCTTCTATTCGCTCTCTTTCAGTACTCAGCCCATTTACGACGGCGAAAATTCTCCTATCGTTTCGTTTTGCAGACACTACAATGCCGTAGCCACCAGCATTTGTATAGCCGGTTTTTAGACCATCAACTCCGATATCGTGAAAAAGTAGAAGATTTTTATTTTTTTGTAAAATGTCATTATATGCTAGATATTGCTCAGAGAACAAGCCGTAATACTCGGGGAAATCAGTGAAAATCCTCTTCGCCAATATTGCCAAATCTTTTGCGCTCATGAAATGATTTTCATCCGGCCACCCGCTTGAATTGACAAAGTGACTGTTGTTCAGATTTAGGTTATGCGCAACTTCGTTCATTTCCATTACGAAATTCTCTTCTGACCCTGCAATGCCCTCAGCTAGCGTGATGCAAGCATCATTACCTGAAACTATTACAATTCCTTCGAGTAGTTCTTTCACCGTGACAGATTGACCTTCCCTCAAAAACATAGAAGATCCTTTCCTTTCCCACGCTTTTCTACTTACTCGAAACTTATCTTCCGTGTTGATCATTCCAGCTTTTAGGTAATCGAAGGCCACGTATAAAGTCATTAACTTGCTCATTGAAGATGGGGCCATTTTTTCATCGGAGTTATGCTCAAAGATGAACGAATCTGAGGCTAAATCTAAAACTACTGCTTGGTTTGCTTTGGTTCTAAATTGATATGAATATGAAGGAAAAGAGAGTAAAAAAACTGATAGTAAGGTTACCAGTTTGCCTAATATATCCATAGTTTCAAATTTACAGTACACTAATCAATAGTATAGTTTTGCAGGGGTATTTCAATAGATCTCTTGCATCTACATGAAAAACGGTAGCCTACTTTATAGCTACACTGACCATAGAAATAGAACAAAAAACTACTTGACAATCTTCGCCGATACCCTTATCATAGTAGTGAAGTTATTTGTTTAACTTCCCAATCTG